>JBBRPG010000012.1:0-40873 GCA_038228485.1 Alphaproteobacteria bacterium | reverse complement strand
GCTGGCGCTCGCGCTGGCGAGGCGACGTAGGCCGGTATTGCAGATCGTATATGAGCGCGCCTATCCCCGTGGTGGCTGCTCAGGATCGGTCAGAGTGCCGGCGAGGAAGGCTTCCATGCGGGCTTTGGAAGTCGGAGCGACGGTGGTGATGACGTACCCTGACGCCTCCAACTCCTGGCCGGCAGCAAATGCCGCTGCCTCATTCTCAACAAACTTGATGCCGCCTTCGTCGCGTCGGACCGGATGTTGATATTGGATGAACCACATCTTCAAAGAGATTATGGCCGAGGGCAGATTGCCGGAAGGATCGGAAACTACCTACCCATGCCTACGCCCCCTTTTGGCTTTTCGCCGCTATGTCCATGCGGGTAGCGGGCTTATGTTAGAACCCCGCCCGACCGGAGCCGAGCGGGCGACTGATGCTGCGAGCGCCCTTGACCAGTAGCGCACGACGACGTGATCCTGCATGGGTGACTGTCAAGCGAGGGACTGCTCAAATGCGAAGGCTCGGATGGCTTCTTTCGCTCGTGCTTATTATGGGTTTGCCCAATCTGGCTTATGCCCAACATGGCCCCTGGGACAATTGGGGGTGGGGCTGGGCGAATCATGCCGCTGGAAATGGACCCTGGAATAGTTGGGGTTGGGGCTGGGAACGGGAACATCCCGATCGGGATCGTGACCGCCCTGACCGAGATCGGCGTGGTGGTTGGGATCGTGACCATGATCGTGATCGTGACCATGAGCGTGATCGTGATCGCGACCGCGACCGTGATCATGATCGCGACCGTGATCGTGATCGTCGTTAACCCCCCATCGTCGGCTGTAAAGCACGCAACCCGCCCGGCCGGAGCCGAGCGGGGCGCAGGGTGCTAGGTGCTAGCGAGGCGACGTAGGCCGGTCTTTATCGCCTCGGCGAGCCGCCTGTCGCGGTTGTCACTCCACCGATCCATCCCGTCATCCGTGAGCTCCATCAACAATTCGAACTGCGCGAGGATGCCATCGGCCGACGGGGCCACGATGTCGGCGATACGGTTGTCGAACTCCGCGACCCGCTCGACGACAATCAAGGATCGTTTCTCGATGTCGTCGTTTGGCATCCCCGAATACAGATCGCCATCGTTGGAATGCCATACCCTCATGCGCTCGGCGACAAGTGCCGGAACCGGGTCGGGCGCGCTCATGATGCACCCCCTTCCCGCCGCGCGTTGTATTTGTCGAGCTTATAGATGCGGCTAAAGGCGTCATGGGCATCGGCATAATGCTTCATCAACTGGCGGGCGAGGTACTTGAGCGCGTCCTCCTCCACCTCGCTGAAGCTGAGGCAATCGAGGACGCTCGCCACGCCGTGAATGTCGCCGAGGGCGTCTTCGAGATTGGTTAGTGTGGTGTCGACGGTCATGACGCACCTCCCGAACGAACGGGCCAGCGGGAAGCGATGCGGCCGCGCTGGGCATCGATATCGCCCGGGCCAAGAAGCGGGTTGCTGCCGCCGGGGTCGCTGTCCTCGCCTTCGTGGTCCGGCTCGTCGTCGCTGTTGTCGTCGCCCTCACGGATCGCGCCGTTGATATAGCCGGCGTCGAGACGGAATTGCGGGCCGTCCGACCATCCGAGCGACGGCTCCATGTCCTGCCACGGCTCGTCATGCGGCTCGTCGTCGATGCCGAGGTCTTCGTTGTCCTCTTCGTCGTCGCAGTCGCCGTCGCTCTCGCCGCTGATCAGCGTATCCCCGATGGCTAGCTCAAGGCCGTCGCCTTCAAAATTCTCTTCGTCATCCTCGGTCGCCGCGGCCGCGACGATCAGGGTGTCGAGCAGCTCGGGCCAGACCAGAGCGACGAGGTAGTGGTTGCGGCCGATCTTGTAGATGTCGGCCTCTTGCATCAGGAGATGCAGCGCCGCGTCGGCGAGCGGCACACGGACGCGGCCAACGCGGCGCCGCGGTATCAGCAGCCGGCGCCGGTTACGCCACCGTGCGGGCGTCCTGCGGGTTCGTTTCGGCCTCGCCGAGCGTGGCGGGGCAGGCGGTGTCGTGGTGTCGATCGTCATGCTCTGTGCTCCTTGCTAAGGGACCAGTCGCCCGGTGGTTAGCAAGACGCACAGAGTGGTCCCCGTCGCCCTTTAGGGTTTCCCCCTGGACATACGACAACGGCCACCGGACGCGATGTAGTATCATTTCTCTGTGCTCAGCCTTGCTAAGGGCTGCGCGCACGATGCGCCGATCACGGGGCGGGCGCAAGATGCGAGCGTGCGGCAGAAGGCACAGATTGCGAGCCTTCCATCTGCTAGACTGGCTGATGGCCTTTCCCCTTTCGCTTCTCCTAGTCCTGCTCTTTCTGGTGTTCATGTTTGCATTCGGACAACGCATCGGCTTGGACCGCCGCGGGTATGGCACTTGGATCACCGTCGTCGGCCTGGCGATGTTCGCGCTCCTCGTCTATTTCCTCTTCGTGCGCGGCTGGTCGTTCTGAACGGGACGGCCAGCGAGAGCCGTTGAATGGCCCCCCGATGCCGAGAAACGGCGCATCACCCGCGTACTCGTGATTTGGGCCGTCTGGGCGATCATTATTATTGTCGGCGAGGTGATCTTGTTCCGCTGAGTGAAGTGATCGGAGTAGCGGCGCGCCGATCGCGGGGCGGGTGCAATAGGCGGCAGAAGGGCAGACGAAAGTATCAGGATATCATGGCCAAAATCCGCTACGTGCAAGCCTCCTAAGATCGATCACAAGCTGGTCGCCGCGGACCTCGTTATCGGCCCACAAGTCAAGATCCTGGCGAATGACGAACGCCTTATCCGGGACGCTCAACTCCCCAGCTGCCATCCGCACGATATCAAGCTGGATGCTCGCTGACACCACGTGAAAACGGACGATTCTTTCGGGCAAATCTCCAGGCAAATAACCGATCTTTTCGATAAGGCGCTCGATAATCGGCTCAGGTTTTTCCCCCGGGTCTTTGACGACGCGGGGGATTTGAACGTCGGTGCCCTTTGCCAACTGCGCGGCCAGTCCCTCAAATAATTCCTTGTAATTGCGCACTCTTGTCATGTGGAGGGTGGTAGAAATATCGCCTGCTAAGGTAGACGCGGTTCCGCGCACATCACGCCGAGCACGATAGCGTTCGAGCAAAAGACCGCTGAAAATTGCTGATCCCGCGCCAATCACTGCCCCGAGAAGTGCGGCGACACCTTGCGTTATCTCCATTCTGGAGCCTTGCCCAGTTCGATCGACGCTACCAGCGTGGCGCTGTCCTATAGGTTAACCACAATGTTTGATACACGCCCCATCTGCTGCTCTCACCACGGCTGTCCGATGTTTGAATAGCTCGTGCGGACCCCGAGCGTGGCCGGACCCTCAGCTCGGGTTACCTCGGTGCGAGTGCCAGGCGGCGCATGGGGGATATGGATGGTGAGCTCGTGACTGGTGTCGAGGCCCGATCTGCCCTCACCGCCGCCGGCGAGGGTTAAGGTCAGCTCATCGGGCATCGTGAAAAACTACCGCCGCGCTTGCTCATACCGCACCACAGGAACCCCACTCACCCCTTTTGAATGGGTTATTAAGGAAATGTTCCCAAACTCTGTGGGGATGGACAACCACGAACCGCAACCGGAATGGCTGACGTACCGGGAAGCCGCAGAGCGCCTTGGTATCAGCTGCAGTGGCGTTAGGTCGCGGGCGCGACGCCTTGGCTGGCCGCGTCGGTCGGGTAACACGCCGATGGATGCCACGTTTATCCATGTGCCCCCAGATGGCACGTCATCACCGCGGGACGCGATTTTGTCGGAATTGCAGTACCTGCTTGCCGAGCTGGAGGAAGCAAAGTGTCCCGCCGATACGTCTAAATACAGCGGTTTCCTGGTGCAGCGGACTGCGGTCGTCAGAAGTCGTTAGGAAGCCCCTACAAGCGCGGAACGCCCGACCCTGCCGCAACCGCGTCCGCAGCCGAATAGGCCATCAGGCGGGCGCGTAGTGCTGAGAGAGCGCTGCCCGCGATTGCTAGTTCACCCGGTCGCGCAGCACCCGGCCTGGTCTGAAATACGCATGGCCCTTGTCACTCACCTGGACCTCGTCGCCGGTCCGCGGATTACGGCCGATGTGGGCTTTGCGATGCTTGATCGAGAATGAGCCGAAACCACGTAGCTCGACCCGATCATCGCGCGCCAGTGCCGCCGCCATCCGACCGAAGATGATATTGACGATCGTCTCAATAGCGGCATAGGGCAATCACTCGGCGATTGCAACGGCTTCTCGCGCGCAATCCGCATCTCTATCAGCGGGACCGTCACGTCGAATAGGGCGGGCACGAGACGCGCGCACGCCCACGAATTTTGTGGTGAGAAAGTTATCCAACAGAACAGCAATTTCAGCTTTGCTGGCGGACATAGGGGTACGATTGTACAAATTCACTAAAAACGTTCATTGGCGTCTCCCTGCGGATGTGCTCGACATTTCCGAAGTTGCACCCGCCCGATCGCCACGCCGGGGCCGGTAGCCCATTAGCCAAATAGGCCAGCGGACGGCGCTCAGCGCCGATCTATGGATTAGCGATGCCCCGCGGCACGTCTGCAGCCCAATAGGCCATCACGCGACTACAGCGCCACCACCCGGGCCGCGCGCACCCGACCAGCACCGCGGGCGTCGGGCTCTTCCTCGAACGTCACCCGCTGACCTTCACGCAATTTGACCAGCTCGCCGCCGATCGCGCTGGCGTGAACAAATACATCATGCCCACCGGCATCGGGGGTAATGAAGCCGAAACTCCGCTCGCCGACCCATTTCGACACAGTGCCGTTCATTTAGCTGCCCTCGCCGTAGTTCATGCCGCAGGCCCAGTTTGTGAGCGACGCGGCCGCCGCAGGTAGGAAGAGGCCAAACCCCGATGCGTCACCCGCCGCCAACTCGATGACTTCACGAGGCGTCGGGACCCAGAGATAGCCGTTGAGAACGTTGAAATTGTCCTCGAACATCACCGTCTTGGTCCCGGCGCCCTCGGCTGAGGCATTGATACCGCAGGTTCCCGCTGCACCCGCGGTGCCGCCGGTGATCACCGACGCTACCGTGTCGGAGCGCTTTAGATTCCGCGGCGTAGCGCTGACCAGGGTCGGGAACGCGGTAACTTGCGTCTCGACCTGAACGCGCTGCTGCGCGCTTGTGGCGGACCCCTGTTGGGACGCCCACAGGCGCAGGATGTTAAGCATTGGTGAAACCGCCGCCGCCGAGTTGATGAAGACCAGCGTCACCGCCTGGTTGGCGAGGGTCAGACCGCCGCCGCCGACCGAATACTCTTTTGCCATTGTCGGGTCCCGTCCACTGGGCTCACCAGGTCTCCATCGCGTGCTGCGTCCGCAACGTGAAGGTCGGCATCGTCGCTGCGGAGTCGCCGCATCGGTGACAGCGGATCGCGGAACATCACCCGCGGTCCCCCGTCTTCAAAAAGGTACTCCGGGCCGGCTCGCTCTATACGCAGTGGACCGAAGGCCCGATTACAAAATTCGACGGCTTCATTCATTGGAGCGAAAATCCTTTGGTGCGTTTGAGCGTAACCAGCGGCAAGAAACCAGCGTGCATTATGGGTTGGCCACTGTGCCCGGCGCCAGAAACAGCGGCGGGTAAAACAGTTGAGGCTCGAGCCCTTCTTTCGGCATCAAGGTCATCATCGTCTGGGTACCCTGCGGGCCTCTGGCCCAGGCGCACTCGGCGATCACCAAATCCTGCTTCATCTTGAGCGTGGGGCAGTTGACCGCGACGATAGTGTTCGGCGTCCACAGCTGACCGTCCTGGCCGCGCCAGCCCGTCACCGTGACCTGGATCTGCCGGGAGCGGCCGTAACGCCTACTAATTTCCCACTTTGCACGCTGCTGCGCCCATTTGGCCTCCGGGCCGAGGAGATCGGTAACAATGACCAGCAACCTGCCGGCGCGAACATTGGGATCAAACGCATCGCCCGCGCTGTTCGTGTGCAGCTGATGGGTCTGTGTGTCCTGGCTGCTGCCGATCTGACCGATAACCCTGATTTCGTTGTAGCGCTGATCCATCGAATAGCCAGCCGCGGCAGCCTCGATGTTGATCCCCTCGACCAAAGCGGTCCCGGCCCGTTTGGTCCCGACCTTGGAGATGACGAGCTCGCCTTTTTCATTGTCCCAGACGAGCATCTGGACCGTCGCCGCCACCTCTTCGATGAGCTGGTAGCACGTCATCCCCGGGTTCATGATAAAGGGGTATTTCGGGTCGAGCTTCGCGTCGCCGTCCGGGAGGGTCACGGTGATGCCGAGCGGCTTTACGATCTTCTTGGCCGCTTCCCCGATAGTCGCGGCTTTGAGTTCCCAGGAATTGACCCCGACCGCATCGACATCGACCGAACAATCGACGACATCCTCGGTCTTCGACCGGCCGATCAAGGAGACTTCGTGCTGACCGGCCGAATAACCGGGGGCATATTTGTCGACGTATCCGGTCAGGATGAGATCGGCGCCGAGAAAGACCTCGCACGTTGAACCTGGGGTCGTCGCCACCTGACCGATCTGGCCCGGGTAACGTTCGGTGAGGCTGACTACATACCCGCTCGGCAGGCGCTCCACCCCGCGCGATACACGCACCCCCAGCCAGCCGCCCAAAATCCGGCCGGCCGTCTTGATCGTCAGTTCCTCGGAATCGGGGCGGATCGGCATCTTAATGTCCTCCGTACTGCCCAGGCGAGGCCGTGGCAGCGATCGGCGCCGGCGCCGTCATGGCTCGACTTAGCCAAGTTATGGCAATCATCTCCACAGCGTCGGCCACCTCTGTCTCTCCGACGAGCATCGCATCGGCGAGCGAGGCCGCGTGCTCGGCGACCGCGTCTCGCCACATGGCGCGGGCGAGCCGACCCATGCCGACGGAGGTCATTTGCGCCATGCCTGCGCGGGCGCTGATGGTATGCGAGTTCACAGGCGCGGCAACCGAAAGTCGGCCAAGGTGCGCCGAAGATCAGCGATAATCAGCTCGTGCTGCGCGTCAGCTTGCTTGACCATCGACACGCGCGCGTTATCCGCGGCCGGGAAAGTGACGAGACTAACTTCGAGAAGATCGATTTCCGTCAATCGCCGGGGCCGGCCCTTAATCGAAGCCACGGTTCGAAAGCCAATGCTTAACCCCGTGGTGGCGCCGGCATCGATCAGCGCGGCGGCTTCCCTGGCACGACGCACCTCAAGCGACAGCGACGCCTCTGCCCATAGCCCAGTCGCGTTGTCGGTCAGTGTCACGACGCCGATCGGCTCGGCTGGCCGGTGCTGCCACAACAGCGGCCGCACGGCGCCACGGCGCCGCAACGTCTCCGTATAAGCGCCGCGGTAAATGACATCGTCTTGTTGGTCTACTTCGCCGTAGACCGTCGCGAAGCCGCCAAATTCGCCAGATTGGCGGGCGAACTTAACTTCCACCGGCGGTCCAAGGCGATAGGGTGGTGCCGGGCTGAGGGCCTCGTTGAGCTCGCGGATGTTGACGCTAAACTCGTCGAGCGCGAGCTTGAGCTCAAGCAGTTCTTCGTCCGTGGTGCTCACGGCGACGCCCGCCCGATTGCGAGTTGCGTTTTGGCAGTGGCTTGCCAGCCTTTAGCGACGATTTCCGGTATCGGCGCAATGTCTCGGCGCAACTCGGCGACACGCGCCTCGGCGTCGGCGTCCGGCCGATAGATCAACTCTTCAGCGACCGGCGCAACTTTTCGAACGCGCCTCAGAAAAGCGCCAATGAGATCAAGCTGAGCATCGATCTCGGCCTGCGCCTCCTCGATTTGTCTTTGGCGCTCCTGGGCAAAGACACCCGATTGCGGCCTTTCCGATGGTACGGGGCGGCCGGCGCCAAGCTGAAATTCTGCGGAGAACCGATACCATCTTAGTTCGACAGTGAAATCGATCAGAACATCGGATGCGCTACGGCGCAGCAACTCGGTCAACGGACGCGTCGCGTCGAGCTGATGCTGCTTTACCTGATGCCGCTGCTGGATCAAGGCAGCACGAGACTCTTGCTCTTTGACCAGCTGAGCGGCCGCCGTAGCGATTTTGTCTGTTGCGATATCGATCGCGCCGTCGAGTTCGATGATCGTCTCGTTCGCGGCGGCGTTCGCCACCATGAGCGCATCACACGCTCGGCGGCGCTCATCGTGCTCGTCATTGCCGGCAGGATCGTCATTATCGACAACCTGCCGCAGCCGACCGAAAAACCCGGGCCGATCGATCCGTGCCACCGCTGCCGACATTTCCGTCACCCCGTCCGTCCAAAACTACTCGTCCTGGTTTCGCACGGTTCCGTTGCAACTAAATCTGCCATTTCGCTGCAATTCAAAATATCTGCGAGGCGCCGCCATTTCGGAATTGTGTGCCCGGCCTTGAACAGCGTGGCATAGATGCCCCGCTCGCCGGGCGGAATCTGCCCACGCGCCCGGTCTGACCGCCAGGCGCCGGCTTGGTATCGCGAAGCTGCTGCAGCCATCATCATGGCCTGCTGTGTGTGACCGTGACCTAGGTAATAAGTAGCGGCGCACCGCCGCAGCGTTGCGTTCCGCGCCTGCATGGCACTGTCCCGTATGAGGCCTTGATAACCACGCCGACGCGGGATCCCGAGCGCGGCGTCGAGGCTCGAATGCGCTCCAGACAAAAAGGCTTCGACCGCTACCGCCAGCCACACGCCATCGCCGGCATCGAGCGCCACATTTTCGCGGCAGCACTCGGCGATGTGCAGGAGACGGGCGACCGGAGTGTTCATGCGAAAACGGCGTCGTCGTCTGTAAAATCGATGATGTCGGTGATCGCCTGGGGCTTGAAGTCGTCGGCCCGCAGCCGGCGCCGCTCGTCGGGCGGTAACAGCCCGTGGCGGTCCAAAAAGCTGGCCTGAGCCTCAAACATTGGTGGGTTGGCGCGGTCAATTAGAGCACCGGCATAGTCACCGGGTCGCATAAACAATTCCCGCACATGCATCGACATCCACTGCGCCGGGACGCCGCACCAATAGCTTGGGCGATAGGGCAGCACCTCGTGCCGTGGCGTCCCAATGCCCCCTATCCGCTGACGCACCAGTGGCAGCTTTCCGTCCCAGGAACAGTCGGGGAAGTTTCCCGCCGGCTGTCGTGGCGCGCTGAAACGCCACCAACAACTCGGCCGGGTTCCGGGCCGTTGGGGTACCCACTCCTCCAGGATCGTGTTGGCGTACTCGCCCCACAACGACCTCGCCCCCCGGAACGGCCATGGCGGTTCTTCAGCTTCGTCCTCGAAGGCAAAAACCTCCCAACCTAAGCCGATGTCGGGCCCAGGCGTTTCGTCGTGAAGCAAGCGCCATTGTGTGTCGGTGACCGCCGGTTTGAATGAACGCCGGCGCCGAGTGCGTGTAGTTGGCATAACTATCTCGCTATCCCCGGCTGCCATCAGGCCGGCCAGGGCGCGTTTCGAGCGGCTCTAAATCAAGACTGAGATGCCGCAGCGCCATGAGCATCTGACCGCGACAGTCCCGCTCGATAACTACCGCGGGGTGGGGCTTACGTTGCTCGAATCTGTCCAAGACCGTCAGCCCCTGCTCGTCGATCAACGCCTTTGCCTCAACCATCCGGTCGTAGGCTTCGAGCGCCGTGGTCAGCACCAACAGTCCACCAGGATCGGCGATGGCGAACTCCGATTGGATTGCGCGCCACCATTTTTTGGCAGCGGTAGAGAGCGAATCAGGGGGTTGGGTGGAATTTGTCATAGCGGCTACTCCGTTTCGCTCGTGAAAGTGTGCACACCGGTTATCAGAGCGATCTCCCATACTTTTTCCCGCCCCCTGGGGTGCCTCGCC
The DNA here is from genome assembly GCA_038228485.1 of Alphaproteobacteria bacterium. GTDB lineage: Bacteria > Pseudomonadota > Alphaproteobacteria > ATCC43930 > CGMCC-115725 > DATARH01. The sequence continues at coordinate 31,082 of JBBRPG010000012.1, read as the reverse complement.
GCGTTTGGTTACGGACAACTGCCGCGAACTGCCGCAGCCGCATCAAGAGTGTTCTTCCAGCCACGCGTAAGCTTGGTTCGGATGGTCGGAAGGTCCGATTTGGATTGGTGTCTCAGCGGGCGTGGTGCTTTGGCTATTCGCCGCGAGCCGTTGCCGCACCGCGTCAAGAAACCGACCCACCGCGTATGTCTGGAAGTCATCTGCGGGATGCTGTGCTGTCGCGGGGTATGGAAAGTGCTCGGCGACGAGGTGCTCTATCACCTCCATCAGGGGGTGTTTGCAGATCAGCAGAAGATCGCTGCTGTCCGACAGACATTGCCAGATATCGTCACAAGACGACGGGCTATCGTCCGACACGCGCTTCGGAAATTGCACAACCTCATTCATCGTCTGCTCCTTCAGCATTGGCGACGATTTTGTGCCGCACGTCGCCTTTGCGGCCGTAGGGAACATTTACGATTTGCCCGGCCGGGCGCTGGCTATTAGTTGCCACAGCGAGACCGTGTCGGGCGGCAGGGGCCGCCGGCGGTAGCGCTGCCCGGCACCCGTCCGTGTGATCAGGTCGGCGCCATCTTGATCGATCCCGACCACCTCGACGCGGTCGAGTAACAAAACCAACCCCATCGCATCGAAGCGCTTGTCCGGGGCACCAGAGTGGCAGCCGAACAGGTCAAGGTCGGTCCATCCGCACTCGATAGCGCGTGCCGCCCACTGGTCGAGGAAGCGGCCCGCGGCATCAATGATGCGCGCCCAGCGATCGGGCAGGAACCCGGTTGGCGCCGGCATGGAGGAGAGCGCGGCGAAGCCCTCCGCCCAGGCCCGAGGTACGTCGCCGGCGTATTCGACGATGGCGGCCCGTTCGCTGAGATCGTTTGCGTCGGAGGGTATGACACTGTTGACACATTGCGACACATCGGGGGCCGGCTCTGCACAGTGTCGCGATGTGTCCGTTGTGTCATGCTGCCGATCAAGGTCGGCGAGCATCTCGGACCAGCGGCTCATGGCGCCATCTCCCTAACCCGCGGATTGATCGAATAAGCAACCCGTCCGCGTGGGCCGAACTCTCTCGTCGATGGTGGCGCTCGCAGCCAATCAGCCTCGACCAGCACGTTCGCGGCTTCGCGAATAAGTTCGGCGTCCGTTAACCCCGGTAACCGAACCTCCCGTAATAAATGACGCACATGCACGTCGGCCGGGTTCTTGGCGATAATCCAACGAGCGAGGGTCGCCGCGTTGCGGTCCTGCCGGGTGGTTGCCGCGTCGCCATAAACCCGCTCGGCACCTGGCATGAAATATTCGTCGAGGAGGGTGGCGGCCGACAAAAACGCACGTGTCGAAATGACTGACGGGGGGGCGGTCATTCCGGATTCGCCGCACCACCACATCATTTCGAGGACCAGGGATAGGCGCAGAGCCAGCCCACGGGCCTTACCGAGCGCCGAGCGCATCAGGCCTCCTGCGGAAGATTGCTGACGCTGCGCGGCCTGGCCGAAGGTTTCGAGCAGCGGCAACGCATCAGGATCCAGCGGAACCATAATCGGCTGCGGCTGGTTTCCCGGTTGTAGGTCGAGATATCGCAGGCGGTCGAACGCCTCAATTGCCCACGCGGTACCAGGGGCGCGCCGGCCGAGGCGAAACGGTACTGAGTCGGGCCAACTCCACAGTATCCGGGCGAGGAGTCCGTCGTCACCCTCTCGCATCAGCGGCATAAGCCGGTCGGGCTGGACCGACCCGTACATCGCTACGGCAAGCCGGGGGATGACGATTGGTTCGGAATGTTTTTGCCGCTCGACCCGATAGGGGCGGCCGCCGAAGGCCTCGACCCAAAACGCCCGGCCGGCGTCGTTATAGGTATTCATGCCCGTAATCCAGCCGGCCAACTCGTCCCGGATTATAAGCAGCCCTTTAGGTGCGGCCGTCGCGAGCAGCGACGCCACCTTTTCGATCGTAATGTCGTTTTGCCGTAGCCGAGGGGATTGGGGTTCCGACGTCAGCGCGCCCATCGGCGGCAGCGGCGCGGGCTTACCGGCCTTCTCGGCGGTTCGCACGTCGGCTTTCCAGGCTTCTTCGGATGCCTTGCCGCGCTCAGCGTCGGCCCGCCAGTCCCGCAACTTATCGGGGAAGTCGCCGGTCATCCGCGCCTCGATCTCCGGCAAAACGTCGCGAAGCAGACAGTCCGCTCCAGGGCTCTTGCCGTTGCCGGAATCTCCCACTGCGCCGAGCCACAGATGGGGCGGTTCGGCCCAGCCCGGAGTCGCCTGCGCCCACCGCGCATGACCGATCAGGGCCGATGCCGAGGCGAGCAATGGCACCGCCACATAGTCTGCCGGACAAGAAGCAGCTTCAGCCGCGTCCATGATCCATTTTTCCCATTTGCCGAAAACGGCGATCGGGAGCGTCGGTGGCGGGCGTCGGTGCAGCCGCAGGACCGCCATGTCGGGCGCGGGCCACGGCGGCGGCGGCTCCTCGCCGGTAGCGCGAGCCACAGCGAGATGGATATCGGGGGCGACGGTCATGCCAGCCCCCGAGCGCGGAAGGCGCTGCGCAACGTCGCCGCAATCTCAGGCGGAGGTAAGCCGGCCTCTAGCGCCGCTGCCGCGAGTGCATCTGCAACACGTTGCCCCTCGATAAGGCCAGCCGCAACGAGACGCCCGAGCCCGTGCGCTTCGCTGTTCAGTGTATGATTCCGGGCGCCTTCGCCCGCTCGACCGACCCGCTCCCTGCCGCTCCGCAGCGCTGCTTCGGCATAGCGGAACTGCGCCTCGTCACCCGTTAGCGCCGGAGACGGCCGCCATGAAAACGCGACACTTTGGGGAGCTGGGGACGGTCGCGGCGGCGACACTTCCTCCAGAAGCCATTGCGGCCACGGCGATAGGGGCGCCTCGCATAAAACCGTAAACCCGGCCGCCGGCCACCAAATGATATAGCCGGCGTCGCCGCGACCATCGACCCCAACCGCTGGGCGAGCCGCCCAACACCGCAGCCCGGGCGTATGACGGAACAGAAGGTGCAGACCGCCGGACTTTGTACGATGCGCACGGGTCGGCGGTATACGATCCCGGTTTTGCGCCCACCAGGAGACTGCCGCGGGGTGCTTTCGGTCCAGGTCCAACGCGTCGAAACCGGATGTTTCGCCGGTTACAACGCCCACCAGAGGGCCGGGGTAACGGTGCCACAGAGCCTGGATCTCGCCTGCGCCGCTCAGCGCGTCCTTGAACCCATGCTCACATGCAGGGGTCTTATCCGCCCGGCAGGGAAAGCAGCGCAGCCCATCGCGACCCAGCGAGATCGCGACCTCCATTGCCGGCGTCATGCTGAGCATCCGCTCAGAAGCGCATGGACGGCTGCAAGAGCGGCCTGCTGGAATCGCTCTCGAGACGCCTTGTCGGGTATCTCGATTACGGGGGTGTAAAGCGCCTTTCCCGTCTTGGGGTCTTGCCGCTGCCGACCCTCACGGTCGACCTGCGGCTTGCCCGGCAGTCCGATCCACTCGCGATCTTCCCTGCGGTGCAGAGCGCAGTCACGAAGCACCAGGCCGCTCGGCTCCAGGGCTAAAGACACGAACCCTTGGAGGCTGTTGCGCTCTAATGGGCGCCAGTCGAGGGCGCGGATCATCGCGACCACCGGGGGGCCAACAAGGCTCGCCCAGCCCGTAGCGCAGCGGCTGACGGCCGGTGAGATTGCCTAGGAGATGACGATGGTGTAGAAGGCTTTTGCTTTATGTTTTCGAAATACGCCGCCTCGGTTACCGCCGGGCGGCGCTTTTCGTTTCCGGGCGGCGGTCGGCCGCGGTTGGACGGCATCATGCCGCCTCCCCGTCGAGCACTCGGTCAAGTGGCGCCTTCGGCACCAACATGCGTTTGCCGACACGAATTACGGCAACACCGGCGATCCGGCCGGTCTTCGCGCGTTCATAAGCCTGATTCCGGCCAATGCCCAAACGTGCGGCCGTTTCCTCGATACTGTAGGTTTTACACTCGGTGGATCCCTGCATGTTGTGTCCCGGTTAAATCTCACGATTGAGAGCATTAACACACCACTTTGTCCCTTGTAAAGGTTTCTCGTGATCGTTAGATTTAGAAGGACTAACCGGGAGTCAACGTGAATGGACCCAACGAAAAGTCGGCCAGGCAGAAAATCGCGCCAGGCGAATCAGGGGCAACGCGTATCGCTCGGCCTGAAGGTGACTGCGGAAATCAAAAATAGCCTCGATGCCGCGGCTAAACAGAATGGCCGAACCCAAAGCCAAGAAGCGGAAGTTCGCATCGAACAGTCATTCGTTAGACAAGGCTTGCTGGCGCCGGCACTAGAGCTTGCCTATGGCCGAAAGGCCGCGGCGATTCTTCTCGCAACCGCACATGCCTTCACTCACGAGGGCCGCGCTGCGGCGGTGATATCAGGCGGCTCGATCGATGCCGTAGATAACTGGACCACTGACCCCTTCGCGTTTGGCCAGGCAACAAAAGCGGTAGCAGAAATGCTCGCGCGATTGAGCCCGCCTGCCGACCGCGGGACTGGTCGTGTTTCAAATCCTTCCGACCAAATGTGGGAAGACATGATCAAAGAGGGCGTCGCGATAACACTGGACGCAATTAAGGACCCTTCGTGGGGACAGCAATTTCCCGATGTCCACAGAAATCGCGACCTCGAAGAACTTGCTCGCCAGACACGCGAGCTCGGGGGCCCGGAAATAATCGACCGGATAACCACGAAGGAAGCCTCGAAATGAAAATTGGCCACGTCCGCTCGCGGTCGAAGGGCCGCTGGGAATTGCGCTGGCGTGATGCCGCCAAGCGACTTCACACGACCACCGTCACGGCGCGAAGCGAGCGCGATGCCCACGGTCAGCTTGCCGCCCTCGCGGCGGCGCCACAAACCATCGCACCATACAAGATGACGCTCGGCGACTACATGCCGCGCTGGCTCAACAGCCTGGACGTCAAGCCGCTGACGAAGCAGAATTATACCAGCGTCGTGCAGACCTATCTCGCGCCAGGTCTCGGCCATGTGAGGCTGCGGGACCTGAACGCGTCCACTATCCGCGCGGCTTTTTTGGCATGGCACGCGCGCGGCACCGCACGATCGTCACTCCGGCAAGTCAAGACGGTGCTGCAATCCTGCATCCGCTCGGCGATGATCGACGATCTGATCACGGTCGATCCTATGGTCAAGCTCAAGGCCAGAAAGGGCGAGAAAAACCCGCTCCCGATCGGGATGCCCGCTAAGGCCGTTCCCGTTAGCGCGGAGCGCATCTCCGAGCTGCTGGCCGAAGACTGCGGCGACTACAAGATCGCCATCGTGTTGCTCGTTGCCGCCGGGTTGCGACGGGGCGAAGCGCTGGGGTTGCGCTGGCGCAATGTCAATCTCGACGCCGGCACTATCAAGATCACCGAACAGAGAGTGCCCCTGATCGGAGGAGCGGCATTCGCGGAGCCGAAGAGCGCAAGCGGCGTCCGAACGATCAAACTGCCCGCCGAAGCCATAGAGACGCTCAAGGCTCATTGGCGCACGACTGCGACGATGCTGTTATCCATCGGGGTCCGCCTTACCGGCGAGCACACCGTCGCCTGCAACGCGCTGGGCCAGCCCCTTGATCCAAACAGTTTCGGGAGTTGGGCGCGACGCCGAGGCTTCAAACTTCACAACCTGCGCCACGCGCACATTTCGCAGCTCGTCAATGCTGGCGTACCGATTGCTGCGGTGAGTAAGCGCGCCGGCCATTCGACGATAGCCACGACGATCGCGACTTATGTTCATGCTGACGACGCCGACGACGAAGCGGCGGCAGCGGTAGCCGGAGGATTGATGCGATGATGAAGGGAGAGGAATACGGATTCAAGATGTACCTCGAAACCCATGGGGCGCAGGATTTGTCGCAATTCGTCGAAAGGTCGACTGGCGATTATTTTCTCTCGCACAATCATATTACGCACGAGCCCCGAACACGATCCGGCGTCAATGGCTTCCGCGCATGGTTGCAACGTCGCGAGACTATCGGCTTTGCCGAGGCCTGTGATTGCGGTTGGCGCGCCGATCTTGGCCCGCACTACCGGATCAAGGCCGAGTTTCAAACGGCGGACGACTGATTTTAGTAGCGGCCCAGTAGCAAAACTGCCGGAACGCCGCAGAAACTCATCCCCTCCCGTATTTTTTGTGAAAATAGGGCAGCACCTCTTTGCCCATCAGCTCCAACACCTTGAGGATTTTCCACATCTCCATCCCCGGCCAGCCGGCGCGAAAGATGAAATAGTTGGCGTCGAGCCGCGCGATGCGGGTTTCGAGCTGTTCGATCACGTCCTGCGGGCTGCCGAGGATAAAGCGGTCCTTCGCCAGCTCGTCGAAGCCGACGCGAAAGCTCTCCTGCCCCGGCAGCACCTTGTCCTGGCCCCAGGCCGCGTAGGCGGCGTATTTGCCTTCGAGATAGGGCTGCGCGGTCGCAAACGCCTCCTCGCGGGTCGCGGCGACATGCAGCTCGAGGATCATCGGCCGCGCCGCCGGCGCCTGATGGCCGTTGGCGGCCAGCGCGTCCTTGTAAAGTCCCCATTGCCGCTCGGTGGTCGGCATCGCCGCGTGCGGGTTGATGAACCAGGGATAACCGAGCCGGCCGGTGCGCTCGACCGCCTTGTCGGCGTTGGCGGCGATCCAGATCGGCGGGTGCGGCTTCTGCACCGGGCGGATCGTCGAGGTCGCCTCGCGCAAATTGAAGAAGCGGCCCTGGTGGGTGACGTTGTCCTCGGTCCACAGCCGCTTGATCAGGCGCAGCCCTTCGAGCATGCGCGGCACCCGGTCGGAGACCTGCAGCCCGAACGCCTGGAATTCTTCCTCGCGATAGCCGATGCCGACGCCGAACACGACGCGGCCCTCGGACATCACATCGAGGCTGGCGATTTCCTCCGCGGTCTGCACCGGGTTGAGCAGCGCCAGCAGGGTGACCGCCAGCACCAGGTCCATGTTGCCGGACTCGGCCGACAACCGCGCCAGGAACGGCAGATTCTGGATCGCGATATAGGGCGGCGACACGTAATGGTGCCCGGCGGCGATCGCGTCGAAGCCGTTGTCGCGGGCGACGATCACCTGCTGCACGCATTGGCGGAACCGCAGGACGGGATCGTCGTCCCGCGGCTGCTGCGAATTGACGAACAGACCGAATTTCATGGGTGGCTCCGGTGGGAGATCAGAGTTTTTTCGTCATCACGTACCGTGTCACGCCGGGCGGGTCGCAGGCGAGCGTGGCGGCGGTTTCGAAACCCTGCTTCAGGTAGAAGCCCTGCGCTTGGATTTCCAACGTGTTCAGCGTGATCCGCGAGCAGCCGCGCCGGCGCGCCTCTTCTTCCGCCATCGCCAGGAGGCGGCTGCCGAGCCGGTAGCGGCGCAAATCTTCCGGCAGAAAAACGCGCTCGATCGAAAGTTGGCCGAGATAGCTGCCGCCATAAATGCCGCCGACGATCGCGCCGCTTTCCGGATCGGTGACGAAGATGGCGAGGCGCTTGTAATCGTCGTACCCGGCCCGGCTGGTGTTGTAGTCGCGCAAGCCGTCGCTGATGACGGCGAGCTCCTCGGGCGTCGCCGTATCGGTCAGAATGATCTTGGGTTCGGACATCGCATTCTTCTGTCATTGCGAGCGGGGCGAAGCAATCTCGCGCCAATCGATGCTAATCTCCCGAGACTGCTTCGTCGCCGCGCTCCTCGCAATGACGATCATATCAGATCGGCGGGTGGCGCTCGGGCTCGCCGGCCTCGAAGGCGCGGGCGGCGCGCAGCACCTTGGCATCGGCATGCAGGGGGCCGACGATCTGCAGCCCGATCGGCAGCCCGCCGCTCGTAAGCCCACACATGATCGAGGCCGCCGGCTGGCGCGTCATGTTGAATGGGTAGCTGAACGGCGACCAATCGACCCAATGCGTCTCGGTCGCCGGATCATTCAGGTCCTCTCCGACCGGCAGCGCCGGCACCGGCATCATCGGAGTCAGCAGCAGATCGTATTTCTGGTGAAACTCGCCCATCGTCTTGCCCAGCGCGACGCGTTCGAGGTCGGCGCCGAGATAGGCGACCGCGTCGATGTTTTTGCCGGCCTCGGCGACCGCGAGCAGCCCCGGATCGCACAGCGCGTGCTTCTGGGCCGGGAAGCCGGCCAGCACCCGCGCCGCGCCCGCGCCCCACAGGGTCAGCAAGGTCTCGCGCGGCGAGTCGAAGATTTTGCCCACCTGCTCGACCTGCGCGCCCAATTCCTCGAAGCGCCGGGCCGCCTTGGCGACCGAGGCGGCAATCTCGGGATTGACCTTGGCGTGGCCGAGATCAGGGCTAAACGCGATCTTCCAGCCTTTCACCCCGTCCTCGATCCCGTCGAGAAAGCTGCCGTCATGCGCGGGCAGCCAGAACGGGTCGCGCGGGTCGGGCCGGCCGATGGCGTCGAGCATCAGCGCCGCGTCGGCGACCCGGCGGGTGATCGGTCCGTGATGCGACAACAGGCCCATCGGCGACGGCGGATAGGCCGGCACCCGGCCAAAGGTCGGCTTGATCCCGAACACGCCCGAAAAACACGCCGGGATGCGGATCGACCCGGCGCCGTCGCTGCCGAGGTTGAGGACGCCGATCCCGGCCGCGCAGGCCGCCGCGGCGCCGGCGCTGCTGCCGCCTGGGGTGCGCTCCAGGTTCCACGGGTTGCGGGTGATCCCGGTCAGCGGGCTGTCGCCGACCGCGATCCAGCCGAATTCCGGGGTGGTGGTCTTGCCGAGGATGACCGCGCCCGCTTCCTTCAGCCGCGCCACCGCCGGCGAGTCCTCGGCATCCGGCGCCGGGTCGATTATCTTTGAGCCGCGGCGGGTCGGGTGCCCTCGCATCAGCATCAGATCCTTGATCGTCGCCGGCACCCCGTCGATCGGCGACAGCGGTTTGCCGCCGCGCCAGCGCTGCTCGGAGGCGCGGGCGCTCGCCAGCGCGCCGTCGCGGTCGACCAGGCAGAACGCGTTGAGCTTCGGCTGCAGATCGTCGAGCCGGGCGAGCAGCGCCTCGGTCGCCTTAACCGGCGACAGCTCCCCGGCGCGGTAAAGTCCGGTCAGCGCCGAAGCCGATTTATAGGCGATGTCGTCGCCGGCCATAGCTTACCGCCGGCGCCAGCGCAGCGGCCCGGTCACCGCGCCGTAGACCAGCCGCCGGGTCAGGTAGCGATAGCGCAGCCGCTGTTCGGGCGCCTGCAGCATCAGCACGACGACCATCTGCTCCTGCGGGTCGATCCAGAAATAGGTGCCGGTGACGCCGCCCCAGAAGAACTCGCCGACCGAACCGGGGGCTGGGGACATCCCCTGCGCCAGGCGCACGCAAAAGCCCAGGCCGAAGCCGTAGCCCATCTCCGGCACCGGCGCGAGCTGGCCGAAGCGCGAGCGTGCGGTGTCGCCATACTGGCAGCCGGGCGGCAAATGGTCGGAGGCCATCAGCGCGACGGTCTTCGGCGCGAGGATGCGCACCCCATCCAGTTCGCCGCCGTTGAGCAGCATTTGGCAAAAGCGCACGTAATCCGCCGCGGTGCCGGCGAGCCCGCCGCCGCCCGAATGCCAGCGGCTCTCCTTCGCCAGGTTGCGTATCGGCGGCTTTTTGCCGGTGGCCTTGTCGACCGGCGGCTCGGCGACACGTCCCGCCTTGTCGCCAATGGCCGCGAACGCGGTGTCGATCATGCTGAGCGGGCCGGTGATGCGCTCGGCGATAAAGGCGGCGAGGCTCTTGCCCGAGGCCACCTCGACGACGCGGCCGAGCACGTCGGTCGACATCGAGTATTCCCAGGTGGTGCCCGGCTCGAACATCAGCGGCAGGTTGGCCAGTTTGCCGACCAGCTCTTCGTTGGTCTGGTTCTCGTCCTGCAGATTGGCGTCGCGCCAGATCATCTGCACCGGCGAGTCGCCGAACCCGGCATAGGTCAGGCCCGAGGTGTGGCGCAACAAATCCTGCACCGTCATTGTGCGGGCGGCCTTGGCCCGCTCGGGCCCGACGGTCAGCTCCTTGAACGCCGGGATGTAGTCGGCGACCGGCGCGCCGGTATCGAGCCGGCCTTCCTCGGCCAGCGCCATCGCCGCGACCGAAACGATCGGCTTGGTCATCGAGGCAATGCGGAAGACGGCGTCGACCGGCATCTTGGCGTCAGCTTTGCGGTCGCGATAGCCGACCGCCTCGGCATAGCCGATCCGGCCGCCGCGCGCGATCGCCAGCACCGCGCCGGGGATCGTCCCGGCTTCGACATCCGCGCGCAGCTGCGCGGTAATGCGGTCGAGCCGCTCCGACGACAGCCCCACCTGTTCCGGACGCTCGGCCCGCGGCAAGCCCATGCTGGTCATTCGCAGTCTCCTCCTCTAGATCGCCCCATCCGCTTTCAGCACCGCGATCTCATCGCCCGACAGGCCGAGCCAGCCGCCGTAGATCTCGGCATTGTGCTGGCCCACGGTCGGGCTCGGGCGCGTCGGCGCGGGAGGCAGCCCGTGCAGCCGCAGCGGGCTCGTCGGCACCACGATCTCGCCCAGCTCCGGATGATCGACGCGTTCCAGCATGCCGCGTTGGTGCATATGCGGGTCGTTCATCACCTCGGGCGCGGTGCGCACCGGCGCTGCCGGCACCCGGCCGGCCTTGCAGCGGGCAAAGATTTCCATCTTGCCCAATGTCTGCGTCCACCCGCCGATTTCGGCGTCGATCTCGTCCATATGGGCGATGCGGTCGGCGTTGGTGACAAAGCGCGGGTCGGTCTGCAGGTCCTCGCGGCCCATCGCGACGGTCAGGTTCTTCCAGTGACCCTCGGTGACGATGTGGATCGCCACATGCCCGTCGGCGGTCGGATAGACGTTGTAGGGCGCGGTCGACAGGCCGGCCTGGCGGTTGCCGGTGCGCGGCGGCGGCTGCCCGGTGCGGTGATAGTATTCAAAGCTGGCGGCAAGGCTGGGATAGACCGTCTCCTGCATCGCCACCTCGACGAGACGGCCCCGGCCGCTGCGCTCGCGTTCGAACAGCGCGGTCATGATCGCGCCGTAAAGGTGGATGCCGCCCATGAAATCGACCAAGGTCGGGCCGGCCTTCATCGGCGGCCCGTCGGGCGCGCCGGTGACGCTCATGATCCCCGATGCGGCCTGGATGGTCAGGTCCATTGCCAGGTTGTCGCGGTCGGGGCCGCTGATGCCGAACCCGGTGCCGGTGGCGTAGATGAGGCGCGGGTTGAGCTCCTTCAGCACGCTCCAGCCGACGCCGAGGCCGTCCATCGTCCCCGGCGAGAAATTCTCCAGCAGCACGTCGGCGCGCCGCACCATCTCGAACAGCAGCTCGCGGCCGCGCGGGTGCTTGAGGTTCCAGGTCACCGCGCGCTTGTTCTGGTTGAGCATGGCGAAGGGCAGGGGGCGCTCTTGCCGGGCGCGGCGCGGCGGCGCAGCGGCTCGCCGTGCGGCGGCTCGATCTTGATCACGTCGGCGCCGGATTTGGCGAGCAGCAGGGTCGCGTACGGCCCCTGAAAGATCTGGCCGAAATCGACCACGGTGATCCCGCTCAGCGGATGGCGGGGAGCCGGTTCTGCAGCCGCGGTCATGCGCGCGGCTCCCTTACCGTCCCTGGAAATTCGGCAGGCGGCGGTCGGCCATCGCCTTGATGCCTTCGCCGAAATCCTCGGTGCGGCGCAGCCAATCCTGCTCGACCAGCTCGCGCTCGGTCGCGGCGTCGACCGCGTCGACGAGGCCGCGGCGCATGGTCTCGCGGGTGGAGATCACTGCCAGCGGCGCCGAATGGGCGATCTCCTGCGCCAGCTCGAGCGACGCCTTGCGGACGTCGGCCTGCGGCACCAGCAGATCGGCGAGGCCGATGCGCACCGCCTCGTCGCCGGGGATGCGGCGGCCGGTGTAGAACAGCAGCGCCGCCTGCTGCTCGCCGACCAGGCGCGGCAAGGTCGCGGTCAGGCCGAAACCGGGGTGAAAGCCGAGCCGATTGAAATTGGCGCTGAACCGCGCCTCGCTGCAGGTGACGCGGAAATCCGGCACCAGCGCCAGGCCGAGCCCGCCGCCGACCGCCGCGCCGTGGATCGCACCGATGATCGGCTTCCTGGTGCGAAAGAGGCGGCTGGCCTCCTTATACAAATGCTTGCCGGCGCGGCTGCGGGTGCCTTCGTTGGCAGTGCCGGTATCCATCCGCTTGGAGAAATCGGCGCCGGCGCAGAACGAGCGCCCGTCGGCGCACAGCACGATCGCGCGGCACCCGTCATTGGCGTCGAGCCGCTCGAACGCCTCGCCGATCTCGCCGATCAAATCGCTGTCGAAGAAATTATGCGGCGGCCGGCGGATTTCGACCGTCGCCACAGGCCCGTCGAGGCTGACGCCGATATCGTGGTAGGTGCCGAGGTCGCTCATGGGAAACTCCTTGATGAAAACCACGCAGGCACGGAGGAAAAGAGAACACCTTACCGCGAAGGGGCGCGACGGTAACGCAAAGGACGCGGTGGCATCTGTCGGTCGCGCATAGCGCGCCCCTTATTTTCATAATGAGACGGTGAGGCAGTGAGGTTTCGAGTGACGGCAATCTCACCGCCTCACCGTCTCATTGTGGATTTTTGGGCGCTGCGCGCCCGAAAGAGACCGTTTTGCGCCCTTCGCGGTTCCTTTGCGTCCTTCGCGGTAAATCTTGTCTTTCTCCGTGCTCTACCGTGCCTCCGTGGTGAATCAGGTTTTGACGATCAGCGCGTCGACGACGCTGAGCCCCTCGCCGGCCGGGTGGACGATGACCGGGTTGAGGTCGATCTCGGCGATCTGGTCGGCGTGGTCGGCGGCGAAGCGCGACAGCGCCGCCATCAGCTCGGCCAGCGCCGGCTTGTCGGCGGGCTTGGCGCCGCGGACGCCGTCGAGCAGCGCCGCGCCCCGCAACTCGCCGATCAGCGCCAGCGCGTCCTCGGCCGCGAGCGGCACCGGGGCAAAGGCGACATCCTTCAGCACCTCGACATGGATGCCGCCCAACCCCACCATCAGCATCGGCCCGAACACGGGATCGCGGGTGACGCCGAGGATCATCTCCTGGCCGCGCTGCGCCATCGCCTGGACCAGGACCCCGTCGACCGCGGCGCCGGGCACCGCCGCCTTGGAGCGCGCCAGCACGGTACGGTAGCCCTCGCGCACCGCCGCCTCATCGCAAAGGCCCAGCAGCACCGCGCCGGCTTCGGTCTTGTGCAGGATGTCCGGCGACTGCACCTTGAGCGCGACGGCGCCGGTCCTCGCGTCGGCGAGGATGCGGGCGGCCGCCTCGGCCGCGTCGTCCTCGCTGGTGGCGAGGAATTCCGCCACGCGCTTGACGCCATAGGCGGCGAGCAGCGCCTTCGACGCCACCTCGGTCAGCACCGTGCCCGACCGGCGCAGCGCCTTGCCGACCGTGTCGCGCACCGAGGCGGTGGTCACGACCGGCGCGGGCCGGGCGGCGACGCGCGCGCGGAACCGGCCGTAATCGACGAGCGCCTTGATCGCCCGCGCGCAACTCGGCATCGAGGTGTAGCAGGGGATGCCGACCTCGGCGAACGCCGCCATCGCCCCCGGGCTCGCGGTCGTATAGGTGCACAGCAGCAGCGGCTGCCCGGTGTCGGCGACGACGCCGGCGAGTTCCTCGGCGCGCTTCCGGGCGGTGCTTTCGTTCGCCACCGAGGCGATCAGCAGGATCGTATCGATGCGTCGCGATTGCCGTACCAGCTCGACGATCGGCTTGTAGCCGACCTCGCCGATCGCCTGCGCGGTGGCGTCGATCGGGTTCAGCGCCGAGGCATAGGACGGCAGCAGCGCCATGATCCTGGCCTGGAGGTCGGCTTCGAGCTCCGGCACTTCGAGCCCGTGCGCCGAGAGGATGTCGGCCATCCACACCGCGCTGCCGCCCGAGCCGGTGATGATCGCCACCCGGTTGCCCTTGGGCAGCTTGCAGAACGCGAACGCGGCCGAGACATCGAGCATGTGATCGAGGTCTTCACCGCGGATGATCCCGTGGTGGCGAAAGATCGCGTCGTCGATCGCGCCCGATTGCGCCAGCGCGCCGGTGTGCGAGGCTGCGGCGCGGCGGCCGGCGTCGGAGCGTCCGACCTTGGCGACGATCAGCGGTTTGCCCAGCGCGGCGGCCTTGTCGGCGACCTCGCGGAACCGCGCCGGTTGGCGAATGCCTTCGAGGTAAACGAGGAAAATGTCAGCCGCGCCCGAGTCGATCGCCGCCTCGATGTAGTCGTGCGCCTCCAGCACGGTCTGGTTGCCCGAGCTGACCTGGGTGGTGAACTTGAGCTGCCGGGATTGGCCGCGGCTGAGGAACGAAAACGTTAGCGCGCCCGACTGGCACGACACCGCGATCGGCTTGGCCTTGCTGCCCTTGGGCAGCAGCGGCTTGGTGTGGTCGTGGAATACTGGGCTGAAGGTCGCGACCAGCGGGCGCAGCGGGTTGACCAGCCCCTCCGAATTCGGCCCGCAAATCGCCATGTCGAGCCGCGCCGCCAGCGCCCGCAATTCGGCGTCGCGCCGCGCCGCCTCGTCGCTTTTCTCTTCGCCGAACCCGGAGCTGATGATCACCGCCGCGGGGATGCCGCGCGCGCCGCATTGCTCGATGGTCGAGATCACATGCGCCGCCGGCACCACGATAACCGCGAGATCGACCGGCTCCGGCAGGTCAGCGACGGACCGGTACGCCTTATGGCCGAAGATTTCCGTTTGGCTGCGCGTGACCGGGTAGATCGGCCCGTCGAACCCGTGCTCGATCAGCTGCTTGGTCAGCCGCCCGCGGATCGAATCATCCGCCGATGCGCCGACAATCGCGAGGCTTTTTGGGGACAGCAGAGGGCGCAGATCAGGCATGAATCACTTTCGGCTGTCATTCCGGGGCGCGATGCAATCGCGAACCCGGAACCCATGAACACGAACCGGCGTGACGAGCCGCCGCCGCTCGCGCATCACGAGCAAAAGGCCGTGTTCATGGGTTCCGGGTTCATCGCTGCGCGATGCCTCGGAATGACAATTGCGGGAGGTCACCGCAGCCCCAGCCCGCGGGCGATGATGCCGCGCAGGATCTCGCGGGTGCCGCCCTGGATCGTCAGCTTGGGCGCGATCAGGGTGGTGTAGTTGAGTGCCTGCTCGAAGCGGTCGTCGTTGCTGTCCGGCGCCGAGTCGCCGCGCACCGGCGCCATCAGCCGCACCTTGTTGGGCAGCGCCTGCTCGAAATTGGTGCCGAGGTCCTTGACCACCGAGGCTTCCGCCGCAGGGGTCTTGCCGGCCTGCAGCATGCCGGCGACCGACAAGGACATGCGCCGCAACGTCGCCAGATGAGCCACCTCACGGCCGATCCCCTCGGCCTGGCGCTCGCTCGGCTCGGGCCCGACGATGCGCACCAGCTCGACCAGGCTCTGCAGGGTTTCGAGCCAGCGGTCGGGGCCGCTGCGTTCGTAGGCCAATTCGGCGCTGGCCTGCTTCCAGGCCATGTCGACCTCGCCGATCATGTGCAAATCGGGCACGAACGCGTCGTCGAACACGACCTCGTTGAAATCGTGGCTCCCAGTCAGGTTGACGATCGGCCGGGTGGTGATCCCCTTCGTCTTCATGTGGATGAGAAACTGGGTGAGGCCGTGGCGGCGGTTCTCCGGGGTCGAGTTCGAGGTGCGCAACAGGCCGATCATGTAGTCGGCGTTGTGCGCGTTGGAGGTCCAGATCTTGCGGCCGTTGACCAGCCAGCCGCCCTCGGTCTTGGTCGCGCGGGTCGAAGCGGCGAACACGTCGGAACCCGAATTCGGCTCCGATAACCCAATGCAGAAGCACAATTCGCCCGAGGCGATGCGCGGCAGGATGTTCTTCTTCACCGCTTCCTGGCCGTAGCGCAGCAGCACCGGACCCGATTGCCGGTCGGCGGTCGAGTAGTGCCGGGTCGGGGCCTTCGCCGCCAGCATCTCCTCGGTCACGACATAGCGTTCGAGCTGGGTCTTGTCCTGGCCACCGTATTGCTTGGGCCAGGTCATGCCGATCCAGCCCTTTGCGCCGACCTTCCGCGCGAACAGCGCGGCGTTCTCGTTGCGCCCGCCGCCGGGGCTGAAGGTGCCGGCATCCATTTCCTGCTTGAGGAAGGCGCGCACCTCTCGGCGCAATTCCTTGCACTCGCGCGGCAACTCGACCGGATCGAATTGGAAAGCGGTAGCCATCTTAATTCCTCACGATCCTGTCGTTACGAGCCCTGGGTGACGAAGGGCCACAGCGCGTCCGCGCCCTGCGCCGCGACCATGCGGCCGAGCCGCTCGGCCCACAACGTCTCGTTGCCGAATTCCTCGCGCCAGCCCCACAGCCGCCGGGTCGAGTGGTGCAAGGTGTGCTCGTAGGTGAAGCCCATCGCGCCGTGCACCTGATGCGCGATCGCCGCGCCGGCGCCGGCGGCGTCGCCGACCCGCAGCTTGGCGATGGCCACTTCCGCCAGGGCGATGTCGTTGTCGACGCCATGCGCGGCGATGGCTTCGGCCGCGCCGTCGGCTGCGGCGCCGGCGGCAGCGACCTCGCCGGCGAGGTTGGCGAGGTTCTGCTGCACCGCCTGGAACTTGGCGATCGGCCGGCCGAACTGCACCCGGTCGAGCGAGAACTGCACCGATTGTTCGAGGATTCTTTCCAGTGCGCCGGCCATCTGCTGCGCGCGGGCGGCGGCGGCGATCAGGGTCAGCCGCGCGGGATCGAGGCCGGGTGCGGCGCCGACCGCCTGCGCGGTGGCGCCGTCGAAGTTCACGATGTCGCGCGGCTCGCCGGAGAGGCCGACGCCGGGACTGATCGCCAAGCCTTTTGCCTCGACCAGCGCGACGACACGCTCGCCGCGCTGGGTGGCGACAACCGCGATGTGCCGGGCGTTACGGGCGAACGGCACATGCCGCGCGCGGCCGGTGAGCTTGTTGTCGGCACCGATGGTGATGTTGCCGTCCTCATAGACCGGGGCGATGGTCATCGGCCCTTGCGGCGACTCGATCTTGGCCTGCGCCAGCAGCCACCCGGCCAGCAGCGTCTCGGCGAGCGGCACCGGCGCGGCGAACCGGCCGGCGACGCGCAGCACGGCGAACCCGTCGGCGATCTCCGCCCCGGCGCCGCCGAGGTCGTCGGCGACCCAGGTCAGCGGCAATCCCGACTCTTCGAGCGCATCCCACAACGCCTTGGGCCATTCGCCCTTTTCGGCCTTGTTGACGGTGTCGGCTTCGCAAAGGTCCTGGAAAATCTTGGTCGCGGTATCGACGATGATCGAATCCGGCATCTTTCCTCCCCGCGGCGCTCGGGCGATCAAACCCGAACCCCGCCGGCTTGACAAGCGCGCCCCTGTCATTGCCAGGCGCGCGGAGCGCAACGCGGCAATCTCGACTGGCCGTAGCACTGGGAACGAGATTGCTTCGCTGCGCTCGCAATGACACCGTTACCCCGGAGGAACGGCATGCTGATCGTCGATGCGCAGGTCCACATCTGGGGCGCCGATACGCCGGAGCGGCCGTGGCCGGCAGAGGGGCGGCATCGCGCGCACCGGCCGCTACCGTTTTCGAAGGACGATCTGCTGGCCGAGATGGCGGCGGCCGGGGTGGACCGCGCGGTGATCGTGCCGCCGTCCTGGGAGGGCGACCGCAACGACCTCGCGCTCGCCGCGGCGCAGGCGCATCCCGACAAGTTCGCGGTGATGGGCCGTCCGCCGCTCGATGAGCCCAATCCACACGCGCTCGACCGCTGGCGCGAGCAGAGGGGCATGCTCGGCATAAGGGTGACGACCGCGGGCGCGGGCGCGCGGCAGCTGTTCACCGATCCCGAGGGCGACTGGCTGTGGCAGGCGGCCGAGCGGGCAGGGCTGCCGGCGATGGTCTCGGTGCCCGGCCTGTTGCCAGCGATCGGGAGGCTGGCCGAGCGGCATCCCGGCATGCGGTTCGTCATCGACCATCTGGCGCTGGTGCGCGACGCCAAGGACGAGGCCGCGTTTGGCGACCTCGCCGACCTTCTCGCCGTCGCCCGCCATCCCAATGTCGCGGCCAAGGCTTCGGCGCTGCCGCGCTATTCGAGCGAGCCCTATCCCTATCGCCGCCTGCATCCATTCTTGAAGCAGGTGTTCGGCGCGTTCGGGCCGAACCGTTTTTTCTGGGGCACCGACATGACCGGCATCCCCTGCTCCTATCGCCAGGCCGTGACGCTGTTCACCGAGGAACTGCCGTGGCTGACGGGCGGGGACCGCGACCTCGTGATGGGCCGCGCGCTGTGCGACTGGCTGGGGTGGAAGGTGACCTAATTCCCCTTGGCGATCGCTAGCACCGCCTCGCCGAGCGCCGGAGCGATGGTTTGACACTTGGCGTCCGAGACCGCGGCGCTGGTCACGGTCAGCGCGATGCCGTTATCGGTGTCGCCGGTGCCGGTGCCAAAGGTCACCGCGATCCCGCTATCGCCGCAATCGAGCCCCCAGGCGATCGTCGCCGGCATCACGGTGAGGCCGGAGGCGCCGCCGCTGCGGTCGCGGATCAGCAACAGCCCGTTGCGAAACTTCACCTGGTCGCGCAGCCGGCGCTGGAACTCGGTCGTCGCCTTGGTGTCGTCCTGCAGCAGCGCGGCGTCAGATTTCGCCAGATCGGGATCGGCGGTCAGCTTCGGCTCGGCCCAGGCCGGCGACAGCATGGCCACAGACAGCATGGCCAGAGACAGCGCCAACGCAGCGGGAAGATAGCGGGCGTTCATGGCTGCCCCTCGCTCGGCCGGCAACGCATCAGGCCGATCGATTTGAGGCTCATCGCCACCTCGCCGTTCTGGTTAAACACTTCGACCAGGCTGGCGACCACCCCCTGATCCGGCCTCGATTTCGAGCGCCGTGCCTCCAGCACCGTGGCGCGCAGGCTCAGTCTATCGCCGGGCCGTACCGGAAGCCGCCAGCGCAGCTCGTCGAGCCCGGGCGAGGCGAGGTTGCCGGGGCGCGGCACGAAATGTGCGGCAAGCAGCTGCATCATCAGCGCCCCGGTGTGCCAACCGCTGGCGATGAGGCCGCCGAACTGCCCGGCCTCGGCCGCCGCCTTGTCGACATGCATCGGCTGCGGGTCGTAGCGGCGCGCGAAATCGAGGATTTCCTGTTCGCCGACCGTGATCGGCCCGCCGCCATAGACGGCGCCGACCGGATAATCCTCGAAATATTGGCCCGGCTTGTCGCGCATCATCGGGTTGCGAACCGAATCAGGCATCGCGGCGCGGGTCCGGAAAGTCGATGACGCGCACCTCCTCGCTCGCGGTATCGAGCACGGCGCAGCTCAACTGCCTGCCGTTGCCGTGGTCCCGAGCGTCGCCGGCCGAGCCAGGGTTGACCACCAGCACCCGGCCGAACCGCTTCACCACCTGGCGGTGCGTGTGGCCGTAGAGCACGAAATCGGCCTCGGCTTCGCCGAACCGCGCGAGCTGCGCGCTCTCCGGCAGCACATAGTCGCCGCGCGGCTCCCACGGGGTCGAATGCACGAGGAGCAGGCGTTTGCCGCCGGCATCCAATTCGACGCGATGCGGCCAGGCCTCCATCCACTCCATCAGACCGCGGTCGTTGCCGGCCCGCGCCCGCGCCCGCTCGCCCAGCGGCCCGAAGAAGGTCTCCTCATGATTGCCGAGGATCGTGTGCGCTTCGCGCTCGCGCAGGATTTGCGCCACCTCGTTGGAGAAGCGGTATTCCCAGATGCTGTCGCCGAGGCAGATCAGCTCGTCGATGTCGCCCATCAGCGCGATTGCCCGCTCGAGCCCGGCGGCATTGCAGTGGACGTCTGAAACGATGCCGAATTTCAAAAGCTTGGTCCTGTTCGCGCGAAGGCCGCGATCCTGCCGTGCGCGCGGCTTCTGTGAAAGCCAAATTCGCGATACCCTGACCCGCGTTGCCGCGCATCCTCAAGGAGCATCCCCAGGGAGGTTTCGATGGCCATATTCCTTAACCACACGATCGTCCCCGCGCACGACAAGACCCGCTCGGCCGAATTCTTCGCGCGCATCTTCGGGCTCGACTACCACGGCCCGCACTCGCACTTCGCGCCGGTGCAGGTCAATGACGGGCTAACCTTCGATTTCGACGAGCGCGGCCAGTTCGAGCCGCACCACTACGCCTTCATGGTCAGCGAGCCGGAGTTCGACGCGATCTTCGGCCGGGTCAAGGCCGAGGGAATTACTTATGGCAGCGGTCCGCGCTCGCGCAGCGACGGCGAGATCAACCATCGCCACGGCGGCCGCGGCGTCTATTTCGACGACCCCAACGGCCACGTCCTGGAGATCATGACGGTTTGAGCAAGGAGACCAAGTCCGGCGGTCACCTCGAACGCAGCAACGCCGCCGCCGGCCGGAGCCGACGAGGCGTACCTTGAGTTAAACGCCTAGCGGTAGTAAGGCGGTGGAGGCGGAGGCGGTGTGGTTGCCACGCCGGCAACCGCGCCGACGCCGGCGCCGACCGCCGCACCAGTCGCCGCACCGGCGCCGCCGCCCGCCGCGGCGCCGATCGCCGCACCGGTGCCGGCGCCGATCGCGGCGCCACCGAGTGCACGGTCGGCCGGGTTATACGGATTGCACGCTGCCAGGCCAAACAACAGGGCCGCGGCGGCGGGCACCATCAAAATCTTGGTCATCGGGATTTCCTTTGCGCCCATCGACTGAACGCAGTGAGAACGTCAAGTCCAGACTTCCGTTCCCAACACGCGAAATTGGGCGCGGGTTGGGATACGATTGGCCCTTGAACGGGGACCCCGGGCGTGGAATCGGATAGTGATGGCCAAATCCAAAAAGACAGCCGGGACGGCCGCGCCCGTTTCTGGCGAGGGGGGCGTTCCGCGCTCGATCACCGCCGATTTGGGCCCGCCGCTGACTGCTGACGATGGGCGGACGCCGCGCTCGATGCCGGCGTCGGCCGTCCCTATCGCCGCGGCACAGGTGGTCGACGATCTGCCGCCAATGGTCGAGGTGATCGGGTTCGACCAAGGTCCCGCCAACGATTTGCCTACTGCCGATTCGCCCACTGCTGATTTGCTTAGCGACAAATTGCCTGCGGCTCTGTTGCCGGCCAGCCAGCGACCGCCACGCCGCAACTTCTTCGCCCGATCGGAGCCAAAAGCAGGCGCCATTCCGGTCACTTCGCCGCCCAAGCCGCCGCCGTCCGACATCCCTACTCTGGCGGAACCAACCGCCGAACTGCCGCCGCCGCGAAAATCTCTGCGGGACCGAGTCGCGCCGATGCTGGCGTTTCGGCCCCGATTGAAGGCGCCCGCGGTCAGGTTGCCGGCATGGCGCATGCCGCGTCCTGCGATGCTGGCGTTTCGGCCCCGATTGAAGGCACCCGCGGTCAGGTTGCCGGCATGGCGCATGCCGCTTCCTGCGATGGTGGCGGCCGGCGCGGTTGCGGCGGTGATCGTGATCGTCGCAGCGGCAATCCTCGACGGGCGCGGCCCGGCCGCGCCGAGCCGGATACCTGCTCCCGGTGCGCCCGCGCCGAGCAGCCCCAGCGATCGTCTCGCCTTTTACCAAAAGGGGGCCGATTCCGGGAATTCCCAGGCTCAGCTCCAGCTTGCCATCCTTTACGCCAAGGGCGAGGGAGTGACGCAGGACTATACGGCCGCGGCGAAGTGGTTTCGCGCCGCCGCGGATCAGGGATCGGCGCGGGCGCAATACGATCTCGGCGTGCTGTACGAGCGCGGCCGGGGGGTCCCGGTCGACCTGACCGAGGCCGCCAAATGGTATCTGAAAGCGGCCGAGGCCAAGTATCCGCTTGCTCAGTTCAATCTCGCTGTCTGCTACACGAAGGGACAAGGCATTCGTAAAGACCTGCCGGAGGCCGCGTTATGGTATCGTCGGGCGGCGCTGCAGGGCACGGTCCAGGCGATGGTCAATCTCGGCACGATGTACGAACGGGGCGATGGCGTGCCGATCTCGGCGGTGGACGCCTATGCCTGGTATCTCGCGGCGGGGCGGCGCGGCAATCAGGTCGGGGTGAAACGGGCCGACGAGGTATTCGCGGCGCTGCCCAAGCTCGATCAGATTCGCGCCGAGGCGCTGGCGGCCGATGTGGCCGCCTCGATCCACGACGCGAGCCTGGAGGGCGCGGCGAGCGCGATCTCGCCACAATCGGGAACGACACCCGCCTCAGCCCATTGAACGGCGGGGCGCCGGCAACAGCGAGGCGACATGGTATTGACGATCCGGCCAGAGGCCGACCGCATCGATCCGCGCGGCGACGATTACCTGGTCGAAGGCGAAGGCCCGAGCGGCCAGCCCGCGGTCGGCCTGCAGATTATCCGTGTCCTTCAGGGGCTGCTGGTCATCGTGCTGGCGCTGCTGTCGATTGCCGTAATGTGGGTGGTCGGGTTGATGCTCGGAATTTTCTAGACGGATACACTTCAGCGCGGGGCCAGCAGCACGCGCGCGGCGATATCGAGCGGCCAGAACAGCCCGGCGCAAAAAGCGACCAGAATCGTTGCCGCCGGCGGCTCGGCGGTGGCGCGGAGCGCCTCGCTCGCGCGGTAGGCGCCGTCGGCGATCCCGGCCAGCGCATAAAGGCAGAGCGCGATCAGCCAGACCGGGCGCCTCATGCCGGCGCCGCCCCTCGGCTCGTCACGGGGCTCAGGTGACCCGGATGTTCTTGAACTGCCACGGGTCGTCGCGGTCGAGCTCCTCGGGGAACAGGCGCTCGCTGATAAGCTGTAACAGGCCGGACACACGAGCAAGACTTATCGCGGAACATGAGACGCCGATTACCTTGATTCCTCCCGTGACCTGCACCACATCTTGTGATGGCCCCATCTGCAATGGGCCGTAATGGTGGGGGCCATTATGATGAAGATAGGTCCGGTCGGTAAAGCAGCGGCGTGCGGGATCGCCGGAGCTTTATGTGGGAGTTTCGATCGCCCTGTGTTTCACAAAGGACGCAGACGCCGACGAGCTCCATCCTGCCCCTCTTGGCGCGCCCAGCGCCTACTCTGGAACTAGCAGTACGCAGACGTTTACTTCGGCCGCCATCATCATCAGGCCGTTTCCGAACATGCAAGGTGACGACCCCATCCTATCTGACCCAGCGCCGCCAACCTGGTGGGGAAAGGCGGGGGATCGGGACATCACACCCCATCCGAATGCCGGTCGGCTGATTGTGTATTCTACCAACCCCACAGGAAGCCGTCATTCTTGACCCGCCGGTCATCGCCACGCCGCGCGCAGCCGGGTAACAGCCTCGATAAATCCGGGGCCGCCCCCATGAAACAGCGACGGTCTCCAGTGAGCCGCACTCTGGTTATCGCCGCACTCAAAGCCAACCCCAACGCGTCGCAAGTCGCGAAGCAAACCGGAGTAAGCAAATTTACTGCCTGGCGGATCGCCCAGGCCGAGGGCATCGAACTTACAGCTGGCAAGGCGTTGATGGTGCGGTTGTCGGCCGAGAAGCGTGCTCAAATTATCGCCGCACTCAAAGCCACCCCCATCGCCACGCAGGTTGCCGCGCAAGTTGGCGGCGTCAGCCAAGTGACAGTTTGGAAAATTGCCAGAGCCGAAGGGATCGAACTTATCCGCAAGCATCGCCGCGATGGCTGAGCCCGGCTCCACCGGATCGACGATTCCGCGCCTTGGAGGCTTAAACATGCCCACTGATCTTCCTATTTCCTCTATTCCCGGCAGCTCCGAAGGCGGTTTTCTAGCCGCCGCCGTGACCGCGGCGTTGGTTGACCTTCTCGTTGAGAAGGGCGCGATCAGCCGTGGAGAGGTGATTTTGCTCCTCCAATCGCTCGTCGAACGCCTCAGCCATGATTCTCGCGCAGTCAGCAAGTCGGCGACGGAGACCCTTGAGAATTGGGCGCGCTTCCACGAAACGCAGCTCATCACGGGGCGGACTGGACCGGAGCAGGCCCAGCTAGACGCCGCCGAGGCGGAGCGGGTTGAGATCTTACGCCGCACCCATTCCGAGGATATGCCGAAGCTTTAGGGTTCTGGCACTGAGCGCCCCGCTAGAACGCGAGCGACTTGGCTGAGGACCTCCTGGTGCTTCTCATTCTGGATCGCGGCGAAGTTGCGCGCAATCTCGAGCTGCGGACGCTGATGCGGCATAACTGTCGGCGCCTTCTCGTCGCCTATACTTTCGTAAAAATAAGTGATCGGCGCATCTAGCGCACGCGCGATCTCAAGAAGCCGCCCCGCCGAAACGCGGTTGATGCCCAGTTCGTACTTGTAGATCTGCTGATGGGTTATGCCGATCGTCTTGGCGAAATCCTGCATGGTCAGACCGAGACTGATCCGGCGCTCGCGAATGCGAGCGCCAATATGGTCATCGATCCGTCCGCTCGACGGGCTCCTCCGCGATTTTGACATCGGAATGCGCCTCTGGTTGCGACGTGCCTGCCGTCTCTCCTTGTTAAACGCGCAAAGCAAGCGCCGATCCCAGACGGCGTCCGATAAGGCCGCTGCATTATCCTTCCGGGTAGGTTGAGCCGATGCGCGCGCCCGCTGATATATGCCGCCCATGGGCGAACTCGATCCCCTCACCGTCTCGATCGCGCTGGCGTGCATCATGGCCGTGTTCTTCCAGGCCTCGCGGTAGCAGTCCTTCCCTAAAATCGTTCGGGCGGTCCCTTGCATTGCCGTCGAGCGCGTCTATATGTCTGGCAATTGCAGTGTAACGTTCGGGAAGGGGGTTTTCGTGGCACGTGACACACTAGGGTCATTCGAGTTTCAGCTCCTGTCGGTGCTGCTCGATCAACCCCGCGATGCTTATGGCATCACCATTATGGACCGCATCGCGGATCGCACCGGCCGCAAGCCTAACTTGGGCTCCGTTTACAAGGGTCTCGATCGCCTGGAGACGAAGGGGTTCGTCACCTCGTGGTGGGGCGAACCGACGGACGAACGAGGTGGTCGGCGTAAACGCTACTATCGGATCGAAGCGTCAGGCGTGGAGATATTGCGGCATAGCCGGGCTGTTTTCGCGAGCTTCGACCCGGTAACGGCGGGGGCGTGAGATGGCGAGACTTCCGAGTGCCTCTACCGGTCTTATCGTCTTTGTGGAGCCTGATGATGTCGTGCGCTTCCTGAGAGGGGCCGACGATGTGGTCGTCCCCACAGACGATGGTGAGTACATGGTCAATGGAAAGTCTGGCGAGAGCCTTGAGGAACTGGTGGAGCGCGCCAACCGCATCCGGGCGCGCGAGGGGCTACCCGCTTTCCTGATTCTGCCGCCGAGTTTGGCGAAGTTGGTACCAGATAGTAAGCCCGTCTCGCCCACCTTCGTTTCACCGCCTTCACTCGGTGAAGCGGTCTTGTTATTCCTCGTCCCAGCCGAGCGGGTCGAAGAGAAGCTCGGTGATTTCGCCGCGTTATTTCAACGCGCTTTTGAGCGCCGCGGGCGTCGGTTTGCCATCGCCTGCTATTACTGGCACGTCGCCGGTGTGGCAGCAGCTTATGCCGGTCGCGGGATTATTCGTCTTGCATGGGCGTGGAGACTTTTCGGTTCCGCATAGGGAGCGCGTCACCCGACCTTGGTCAGCGCCTCGACCTTAATCCGCCAGGTGGTCGGGCAGCCTAGCAGCTTTCCGTCGTCCTGAAGCTCGGCCACGCCTTCCAGGACCCGCCGCACGGTGCCGACGACGCGTCCGGCGCGCACCCGGTCGCCGGGGCACAGATCCGACAGGCACCGTCAGTTCCCGCCTCCCATGACCGAGATCCGCCGCTTCCAGATGTGCGCTCAGCTACGTACGCGGCATCTGTACAGTGGTCCCAAGCGTTGAGAACGTAATCAGCGATTGGGCTATAGTGTTGGAGCCCGGCGAGCGAGCGCTTGTGTGGCCCGACGGGCTCAGCGCCTTTAAAGAAGAGCAGAACGCATGGCGAACGTCTATGTCCAGCCACGACCGAAGGGCCGACCCGAGGGCAGCGTAATCCAAGATTATTCCGTCGAGGATTCCGCTGAACATGTGATCGGCGGCCCATTCAACACCCAGGCCGAGGCGATCGAATGGGCGAAGCGGCATGGTCATAACCCGCTGGTTCCGCGGGTCCGGCACCTGAACGACAAGAAAAGGCCCGACCACTGGCGATCGGCCATTAACATTTCCTACCATGCCGCGCAACAGATGGACCGGCTCTCTCCCCGTGAGCGCAATGAGCTTCAGCGCGCCCTCGAAAGCGGTGAGTTACAAACAGAAGTGCTCCGAAACTACTCTCCAGTCAGGTTTGTTTCGAAATTCGGAACGGACAAGAGAGTTGTTTGGTCGAGAGACAACAACGGAAACATCATTATACTAACTGTTGTGGCTCGATAATTGGCTCAGGTTCTTCAACCTGTGACGTTTGATGCTCGAGCAGCGGACGGAGAGCTCCAGTCATACAAGGCGTGGATGTCTTCACGCCCACATTTCGGCGAAACCGAAGCTGTGAAGGAGATCCGAGCGAGGACTCAGATGGCTTGCCTACTGGCCTATACCATCCTTATGCCTAGCCCAGACCTCTACAAGTTTGAGTTTGCGATCAAGGGACTGTTTCGGGCCGACTTTGTTGTGGGGAATCACAAATCTCGGAAATTCGTCTTAGTCGAATTCGAGGATGGAATGGACGATAGTTTATTCAAAGGTGGAACCGCTCAGTATCGATATTGGTCTCCACGTCTTGAGCACGGGTTCGGACAGATTATAGACTGGGCTTGGGCAAAACACAGCCATCCCACCGATGCTGTATTCACTAACTCCTTCAACGGTAGGGTGAGTGACGATTGTTACGTCGTAATCTGTGCGCGTTCTCCCCGACCGGGCAGCCTAGAAGAGCAGCGCTTTGACTTTAGACGGTCCTTGAAGCTTCAGGGTATAACATTCCAGCTGTACACTTACGACGACATGATCAACGCGATGAGCGACAACGTCGCGGCTCTTCTAGCCCGATGAGTTGTTCGCGCACGTTTGTTCACTACCCAGACCTCGCCATTTTGCTCGTGCGCCCCAGAGGTCCCGGAAAGGGGCGGCAAACCGGACGAGGAGCCGGCCGCGTGGGGCGAAGGGTCGGCATTAATGACCGCCGCGCGCGCATCTTTGAGGGCGCGGGTGGCAGGCGATAAGGACCGCGAGGGCAACGCTAAGGCGTTACATCACGAGGCTCCACAAATAAGAACCGCCGGCCGGTGCACGTTCAACACCGGCCGGCGGCGTTCCCGGTTATCAACCGCCTTCGACAAGCGGGACTGCCGGAAAGGGGCAACCACGCGGCAAGGAGAAGGTACGACCGCTGCTGCTGACGGGGTTTTCGGTTGGGGAGCACTGGCCGTCTAATCTCCCGCCGGGTCGACTCACACCCGGCCATCAGCCCCGCCGCTATGCATCAGCGGGGATCCTCATGTTTCGAAATCTGCGTCGGCGTCGGCGTCGCCGGCCGCGAGCCGCGTGTAGAGGTTCGCCCAGGGCGTCGCGGTCGAGGACCCTTGCCGCGGCGCCGGGGTGAGAAGGTTGAGAATGCGGCCGGGCAAGGCGATCTCGGACGGGGCGCTGCCGGTGAGGGCTGCGGGCCGGTAGCCGGCGAGAGCCCGCAGATCGGCGCGCCGCTGCGCCACCTCGTCTTCCAACCGTTCCAGCACGTCGCCTTCGCGCTCAGCGATCCCGACGACGACGGCACGGGCGGCCGTGTGGATCCGGGTGTCGGCCTCGCGAACGGCGGCACGGGCTGCGGCCAGTTCGGCAGTGAGCTGTCTCGCGGCCTGCTGGGCGGCGTCGCAGCGGCGGCGGGCGGCCTCCCGGTCCGAGGTGTTCGCCGGCCCATGCTGGTCCTCGGTAGAGCCGCTCCGCAGCGCGTCAACGAAGCGGGCGGCAGCCGTGCGGTCGTGCTCGGCGAAGCGGGCGAGCGCGGCCTGGGCGTCGCGAAGGGCGGTGTCGGCGCGGTCAGCCGCTCCGGCCGCCTCGGCCGCGAGCTTAACGGCGGCGTGGGCCTCGGCGTGGCGCTGGCGCAAGGTAGCGCGCAACGGTGCCAAATCGAGTGTGACCGGGCGGGCCGGCGCAGCCGGCGACGGGTGCTGGCGATACTCGGGCGGCGCTGGGCGGCGCAGCTCGGCGATAAGCACCCTCTGGGTATTCGTGCCGAAACGAACGTGGGCATAGCGTTCGTCGACGATCTCTTGGAAGATCACCGGGCGGGTGGTTGTGCGAGCGCCCATGCCGAGGTTGTCGGGGAGCGCATGAGACGACGGCGCGTGTTGCCGCGTCGGCGACGGATCAATCGCGTCGCGGGCCTCCCACACGATGGGCTCGCCCTCGCGGAAGTCGACGGACGCGGATGTGGGTTGCGGAGCGGCCACTTAGACGCCCCACCACTCGCGGTTGGTTTTGTTTTGACGACGTAACATCGCGTGCTGGCTATCGGTCACGACCGTGGGGGTAGAGGTCTTGGCCCAGGCCTTGCCGTTGCCGGCCTCCGGGAGGTTGAACTTGCGGCCGTTGCTGTTCGGCGGCCTCGTGCCGACGAACTCTTCGGCGGGGCTAATCAGGACGAGCGCGATGGTGCCGTTGTCGCCCTCTTCGAGTTCCAGCCGATCGCCAGCCTCGGGGCGGTGGGTAAAGAGCGTGCGGCGGACTGTGCCAGAGCCGCTCAGCTCGGCGACGCTGCCGGGGCCTTCGTCGTCATCGCGGAACCGAACTCCCAAAGGCGAAATTGGGTGCTCGAGAGATAGCTTGACGCTGCCTTGGCCGTCGGGAATGGCAATAAGGTGATCGGCTGCGTCGTGAAAGCGGTAACGGGTCATGGTGTTCTCCTTTTTTAACCAGCGAGAGCGCGCCAAATAGCGCCGGGGTCGTGCGAACAGCCGACCAAGGCGCCGGCCGCGGAATTGCAAAGATCGTCAAACCCGCCCGGCCCGTGGTCGATGCGGTCCTTGCCGACCGAGGAGGTGCGGCGCTCGAGCGAGACGAACTGATGGACGAGCCGCGGGTGGTCGAGCAGACGCGCCCGGCCGGAAGTAAACAAGGGTACGGCGTCGAGGTAGATGGAGCTGCGGTCGCGCTCGGAATAAGTGTAGCTGATGCCCTCTTTGGTAAAGGCCTCGGTGACCCAGGCCGCGGCATACTTGTCACCAGTGACGGAACTTAGGTTGTAGTTGTTGAGGAAGGCGGCGATGTCGGCGACGACCTCAGTCGGGTTGAATGGGGGCCGGCGCTCGTACAGCGCGTCGAGGATCACGGTGTCGTCCTCGAGATGGGCGATGGCCGCCGTGAAGCTATCGCCCCGGCCGCCTGACGGGTCGGCAAAGGCAGTGTAGCTGTGTTGGGTCTGCTTGGGGCGCACGACGACGCCGGCATCGACGGCGGACTCGATCAGCTGGCGGTCAAGGAAGGCCGACAAGTCGCTGCGGAACTCCGCGCCGTACTCAGCGGCGGCCGAAGCCGGGTCGCGCTCGTAGGCCTCATCGAGTATTCGCTGTGGGATGCTCGGGTTCATGACGCGGGTCGCGGCCTGCCAGACCAGAGCCGGGGCGTCGTCCTGCCCAAAATAGCGGCGATGGGCGTTGTACAACTCGCCGCGCCGGGCATAGGGGCTCGAGGCGCAGAGAAGCATGGCGTTCGGAATGGTCGATAGGGCCGGACGCAGGGCCGCGATCACCTCGGTGTCGCTGACGGCGGCGTCATCGGTGCGCCAGAATGCTTGCTCATCGAGCAAAGCCGCCGCGATGGTGTAGCCGCGGATGCCGCGCCAGCTGGCGGTCGCCACCTCGATGACGATGCCATTGTTCAGTTCGATCACATTGTCATCGGAACGCGTGACCATCGCCGCCAGCGTCGGCACCTGCTCCAACAAGGCGCGACAGTAGCGATGGATGACGCGGCTTTGCCGCCTATCCGTGGCGAGGATTTTGACGCTCGCCACCTCGCCCGGCGAGAGATAGGGCTTGAAGTCGCGGAACACGGCTAGATACACCGCGATCAGGGCCAGGATCATGCTCTTGCCGCCCCGGCGGCCCACGACCAGCCAACATTCTGAACTGACGCCGGGCGGCGGGTCGTTGCGACCCGTGCACTGCCGATACAGCGCCAGGTCGTCGTCGGTCAGCGGCAGTGCAAACAGCACCTTGAGAAATGAGCGCCACGGCCGCCAGCTTTCCGGGTTCCGTTCGAACCAAGGACCCCACACCTGCGGGTGGTCCATCGCCTCGAGGATGCTCGGCGTCCTCACGGCAATAGCCCCAGGGCGTGCGGACGAGGGCCGAGGAGACGCATGAGACAGCGGCGGGTGTCGCTGGGCCTCTCAGGCACCCTACCCGCAAGGACGGCCCGCGCCCGTTGACGGCGGGGCACGTCACGCCGCATCGCTAGCCTCGCTGACGAAGAGGCGGCCCAAGGAAGGGGGTGCCGGTGGTTCTGCGACCCGCGCCGACGACTTGCCGAACAGCTCGCGATAGGCGCTCACGTACTGACCGTGAAGCGATGAATAGATGCGCAACTCGTCTAGGCTGGGCAGCTCCTCGGCCTGGAACGACTCCTCGAGCTGCGTTAACCGGTAGGCCAGCCGGCAGACGTGGGCAACAAGGTGCCTCTGGGCGGCAGTCGGGGCCGGCAGCGATTCGAGCAGCTGGGCCTCGACGGCGCGCAAGTACCGACCCTGCTTGCTGTGGCCGCTGATGGTTCCCGGTGGGCCTAAGACGCCGCGCGACTGTAGCCGAGGCATTATACCGCTCCGGTTGTTTATTTCGCGCATTATACCACTAAAGCGTGTGTTCTGTCAAGATCGGGGCGTCTCCGGTACGGCGGAGAACAGGTCCGGGATTCGCATTGTGCGGCGGGCGGCGCGGGTTGCGCGGCGTGGGTCCCGCGGTTAGTCCGGCGCGGCAAGGCCGCGGAGAGCCGCGGCGCGGGCCACCTGCGCGGGGTCGCAGAGACCCCGGACACTCGGCCCGCAAGAAGGCAGAACGAAACAAGGAGGGGCGCGGGTCGCGCGGCAGGGGGCGCTGGCCCAGGCAGGCGAGCCTGAGCGCGCGCGCAAAGCGTCACGCAGCAACGTTACGCAGCACAGCGTCGCCAGACCCACCGCGCGGCGCTGGCTGGGGGGGGGGGGGGATTGGGGGGAGGGGTCACCCCTCGCGCCGCGCGGGGCGCGCATGTGGGCGCGCGCGAGGCGGGGGACGGGCTGGGG
>JBBRPG010000011.1:0-41863 GCA_038228485.1 Alphaproteobacteria bacterium | reverse complement strand
TGCACTTCCCGATGCTTTCCGCGATGATGTTTGGGGTTCTGACGGCGGCCTCTCCGGTGCGCGCCGAGCCGGCCGGGATCGTCATGGCGATCAGCGGCGAGACCGACCCGAAGCTGGCGGTCATGGAGGAAATCCCCGCGAACACGCCGATGACGTTGACCCCGAGGACCAAGCTCACCTTTCTGCACTACGCCCGCTGCAAGCTCGTCACCGTCACCGGCGGCACCGTGGCGTTGAGCCGCGCCGACTATAAGGTCGAGGGCGCCATCGACAGCGAGAAGGACGGCCCGTGCCCGCGCGTCTACGCGCTCGGCAGCGGCGGCGAGGGCCACAGCACCGGCGGCATCGTCTCTCGCGGCCTCGGCGGGCCGCCGCGCTGGCCGGTCAACCCGGAGTTCATCTTTAGCGGGCAGCGGGCGGGTGCGGTGATCACTGCCGCGATCTTCGCCGAGGGCAAGCTCGATAAGCCGGTGGTGAACCTTGCCCTGACCGGCTGGCGGGCGAGCGAGCCCACCGACGCGCCGAAGATGGCGGCGGACGCGCATTACCTGCTGCGCCTGACCATGCGCGATGTGAAGGATTCGGTCGATGTGCCGTTTATTGGCACGGCCTCGGCGGGGCCTGCAGCGCTCGTTATCGTCAGGGTGGATTGACGAAAAGGGGGCAGGCCACCCCCGTGCGTCGCCTGGCGTTGCCGGCACGATATTATCGCGTCGTCGTGACGGTGCTGGCCGGGATCCTGGCGGCGGCAGTCAGCCTCGCCGCCGGGCCGCGGATGAACCCGATCGACGGGCTTGTCTACGATTTGTCGCTGGCGACGACCGGCCGCCGCGCCGGCGCCCAGGCCGAGCCGGTCGCGGTGATCGCCATCGACCGCGACAGCCTTGCCTCCGACGAGCTGGCGGCGATGCCGCGCGTGTTCTTCAGCCCGGTCTGGGCCAAGCTGGTCGCCGGGTTGACGGGCGGCGAGGTGAAGGCGATCGGCTTCGACGTCATCTTCAGCTTTGCCGCCAACCGCTTTGCCGATGGCCAGTACGACCGCGAATTCCTCGCGGCGCTGGCGAATACGCGCGGCCATGTGGTGCTGGCGCGTTCGGCGCAGCTTTCTCCGGCAATGACGTTCATGGCGGCGGTGCTCGACCCGAGCGCGGTCGCCGATGTCGAGCTGGCGGTCGATGCCGACGGCGTCTATCGCCGAATCACCCCGACCCTGCAGGCGGCGGATGGAGAACGCATCCCGACCTTCAGCGCGGCGCTGCTGGCGCAGGCCAAGGGCCCGCCGCCGCCCGAGCTGCTGCTGCTCGCCCCGGCGGCTCCGCTCGAAGCGATGCCGACCTATCGGCTGGTCGACGTGCTGCGCTGCATCGACCGCGATCCCGCCGCAATCCGCCGAGCCTTCGCCGACAAGATCGTGCTGGTCGGCACCAATCTGCCGGAAGAGGACCGCAAGCGTGCGCCGGACCGCTTCATGTCGCCGCCAGTCTTGCGCGCCGCCGCGGGCGCGGACGGGTGCGGGCTGCCTCGGCTCGGCGCCTCCGACCCCGGCGCGGTGACGGTTCCGGGCGTCTTTATCCACGCTGCTGCGATCGAGCAGGCGCTGACCGGCAATCTGGTGCGGCCGCTGCCGCGCGCCGGCCGCGCCGTGACCGCGGCGCTGGCGGGTCTCGTCGGTGCGGCTTGCGGGTTTTTGCTGAGCCCGTTTCTCGCCGCCGCCGCGGTGGTGCTGCTGGCCGTCGCTTTGTTCGGGATCGCGCTGCTGGCGCTGTCGCTCGGCTTCTGGTTTCCGGTGGCGATCCCGGCTGGCGGCGGGGCCGGGGCGATGGTGCTGGCTTATGTCAGCCGCTTTGTCGCCGAGGAACGCCGCCGCCGGCGCGTGCAGAACGCGTTCAGCCAGTATCTGTCGCCGTTTGTCGTCAATGCCTTGGCCGAAAGCGACGCCCAGCTGCGCCTCGGCGGCGACTCGCGCGCGGTCACGGTGATGTTCGCCGATCTTTCCGGCTTCACCGCGCTTTCCGGCCGGGTCGGGCCCGAGGTGCTGACCGAGGTCACCAACCAATATCTCGGCCTCCTCGTCGCCGAGGTCGAGAAGACCGGCGGCTATGTCGACAAGTTCATCGGCGACGCGGTGATGGCGATCTGGGGCGCGCCGGTGCCCGATGCCGACCATGCGGCGCATGCGGCGCAGGCCGCGCTCGGCGGGCTCGCTGCCGTCATCGCCGCCAAGCAGGCCGCCGACGCCGAGGGCCGGGCCGGCTATTCGGTCAAGATGGGGCTCAACAGCGGGCTGGCGGTGGTCGGCAATGTCGGCGCCCCCGGCCGCTACAACTATACCGCGATCGGCGAGACCGTG
Source organism: Alphaproteobacteria bacterium (assembly GCA_038228485.1). Lineage (GTDB taxonomy): Bacteria > Pseudomonadota > Alphaproteobacteria > ATCC43930 > CGMCC-115725 > DATARH01. Next base: position 39,513 of record JBBRPG010000011.1, on the reverse strand, counting down.
AACATCGCCGCGCGGCTCGAAGGCGTGCCGCACGATTACGACGCCGCGATCGTCATCGGCCCCGCCATGGCGGCGGCGATCGGCGAGCGTTTCGTGCTGATCGAGCTCGACTGGGTCAAGGTCAAAGGCAAGCAAGAGCCGCTCGCGATCTACGAGCTGATGGCCGAAAAGGACCGGGCGACCCCCGAGCAACGGGCCTATCCGGCGCAATACGCCACGGCGCTGGCGCTCTACCGTGCCGGCGACTTCGCTGGGGCCGGGGCCGCGTGGGCGGCGATGACCTATCCGCGCGTCTCGGCCGAGCCCTCGACCCCGCCCAAGATCATGGCAGCGCGCTGCGCCGAGCTGCGCGCCGCCCCGCCGGCGGCATGGGACGGCGTCTTCGTGAAGACGACGAAATAGCGGTTACGCGACCTGGACGTCGCCTCGGGAAAGGTCGGCGGTGGGAAATCGCTTGCGGACGCTCAACATCTCGAAGCCGACCACGCGGCCGTTAGCATCAAAGTCGAGAATGATGCCGTCGCTAACCTCCTCTGATTCGACGATCTTTGCCTCGTCAAAGCGGATGTAGAGCGCATCCGTTTCTTCATCCACGGTCATTCTCATCCCATTCGACTCCGTCTCGTCGCCCGGCGATCGAAAAACAGCGTAATCACCCGAATCTCCACTCCACTATCATAATAAACAACGCGGAGCATGCGGTTCCCAAAGTCGGCAATCGGAGCATAGGCCGTACTGCGCCGGAATTTGCGGTGTCCGGCTCTTCAAAAACCGGGCTCTGCAATACGTGCTCGATCCAACTCAGCGGGATTTTACGCTCGTCGACCATGTCCTGAGCGTGCTTGGAAAGGACGATCGGTTTATCGGCCACGGCACTCCATCCGGATCCATACAAAAAGGGACGCTTTGCGGCGCCCCTTTCCGTTGCGACTGAGCGCTAAAAGCTCACGTCGAATAATCGCTGAACTGCACCGTCCCCGCCCGCGCGCGGTAGTCGGTCTTGACGTTGACCAGCGCGACGCGCCCGGCGTCGACCTGCTTTTGCGCGCGTTCGAGCGCCGGGCGGATGTCTTCCGGGTTCTCGACGTATTCGCCGTAGCAGCCGAGTCCTTCGGCCATCTTGTCGTAGCGGGTGTAGCCGAGGTCGCGGCCGGGCTTGTTGCGCTCCGGGTCCGCGGTCCAGCCGCCGTTGAGGCTGATCACCACCAGGATCGGAATTTTGTGTCTGACCGCGGTGTCGAGCTCCATCGCGTTCAACCCGAACGAGCCGTCGCCGTGGCAGCAGATCACCTGCGTGTTCGGCTTCGCCACTTTGGCCCCGACCGCGAACGGCAGCCCGACCCCCATCGTCCCGAACGGGCCGGAGTTGAGCCGGTGTCCCGGCTCGAAGGTCGGCATCGTCTGGCGCCCGAAATTCAAGGTCTCCTGCCCGTCGACGACAAGGATCGCGTCGCGGTTCATGAAGTTCTTCACTTCCTCCAGGAGCCGGATCGGGTGGATGTCGCCATCGGTCGGGTAGTTGCCGCCGGGGCCGCTGCGCTTCGCCGCTTCGCCCTCGGCCAGGGTCTTGCGCCAGCCGGCGAAGTTTTCCGCGGTCTTTGCCGGGATCGCGTCGATCAGCTGCTGCAGCACCGATTTGCAGTCGCCGACGATCGGGATGTCGACATTGCGCGCCGACATGCCGAGCTCCTCGGCGTCGATCTCGATGCGGGCGATCTTGGCGTTGGCGCCAAAGCGCGGCGGCGCCGCGTGGCCGATGATGTAGTTCATCCGCGTGCCGAGCACGATGATGAGGTCGGCGTCGCGGAACGCGGTCGAGCGCATCGTCAGGTACGACAGCGGGTGGTCGTCCGGCACTACGCCGCGGCCTTGCGGCGTGGTGTAGAAGGGGATGCCGGCCTTCTCGACAAAAGTCTTCATCTCGTTCCAGGCCTGCGACCAGATCACGCCGCCGCCCGAGGCGATGATCGGACGCTGCGCCGTGTTGATCGCATCGACCAGCGCGTTGATCGCTTTCGGCTCGGCATAGGGCCGCGCGCCGACGATCGGCCGTCCGGCATAGCTCCAGTCGACCTGATCCTCCTCGACCTTTTGGTAGAGGATGTCGCCCGGCCAATCGAGGTAGACGGGGCCCGGCTTGCCGGTCATCGCCTTCTGGAAGGCGAAGTTGATCTGCTGCGGGATGCGCTTCACATTGTGGATGCGGTCGGCGTATTTCACGCAGCCGCGCATGATCGCCATCTGGTCGATTTCCTGAAAGACCTGACGGCCGAACTGGCTGATCGGGCTGGAGCCGCCAAACCCGATCACCGGGCAGCAATCGACCAGCGCATTGGCAAGGCCGGTCGACAGGTTGATCGCCGCCGGGCCGGATGCCGCCATGCACACCCCCGGCTTTTGCAGCAGCCGGCTATAGGCCTGGGCCGAGAACGCCGCCGCCTGCTCGTGGCGGACGTCGATCATGCGGATGCCTTCCTTGATGGCGCAGGATTCGGCCAGCAGCATCGGCCCGCCCATGATGTAGAACGCGTCCTTGACGCCTTCGGCCTTAAGGCATTTCGCCAGGATTTCCGAACCGGTCAGTTCCGCCATGGGGGTCTCCTCTGGACCGCGGCCGTCTCGGCCGCCTGAAAGTTTCAGCTAGGGCGGGCGGGACGCCCGCGTTCCTGTCAAAAAGAAGCGGCCCGCTTGCGCGGGCCGCTGTGTCGTTGCCGTCTAGTTGCCGATGATTTTTTCGGCCTTTAGCGACTGGATGTCGCCGGCGCTCAAGTCGAGCCAGCTGGCGAACACCTCGTCGGTGTGCTGGCCGAGCTTGGGCGAGGGCTTCAGCTCGGGCGGCTTGCCGTCGAAGCGCACCGGCCAGGCCTCGCACTTCCAGTCGCCGTCCGGGTGATGCATGACCTGCATGATTCCGCGCTTCTCGAAGCTCGGGTCGTTTTGCAGTTCCAGCGTATCGTGGACGGCCCCGGCGGGAACCCCGGCGGCGCCGATGATCTGCATCGCCTCTTCCTTGGTGTGGTTCTTGGTCCACTCGGTGAGGATTTCGTTGATGAAGCCCTCGTTCTTGTTGCGCTCCTCGTTGGTGGCGAAGCGCGGGTCTTCGATCAGCTCCTCGCGGCCGATGACCTTGAGCAGGCGGGTCCAATGCTCGGGGTTGGCGCGGCTGCAGAAGATGTAGACATAGTCGTTATAGCCGCCCGGCTTGCACGGATAGATGCCGCACGGAGCGGGTGCGCCGGAGGTGCTCTGCGCGCCCATGCGCGGCGCCGCCTTCTGATTGCCGCCCTGCGCCATCACCGCGAACGAGGTGCGGATGTAGTGCATCACCGAATCCTGCATCGCCAGCTGCAGGCGGCGGCCTTTGCCGGTGCTCTTCTTTTCGTAAAGCGCGCCGAGGACGCTGATCGCCATCACCATGCCGGTGCCGGTGTCGCCGATCGTGCAGCCGGGCTTGACCGGCGCCTGGCCGGGCTCGCCGGTGACGCTCATCGTGCCGCCGGCGGCCTGCGCGATCATGTCGAAGGCGAGGCTCTTCTCGTAGGGGCTGCCTTCGCCGAAACCTTTGACCTGGGCATAGATGATGCCGGGGTTGATCGCCTTCAGCACGTCATAGCCGAGGCCGAGGCGCTCGATCGTGCCGGGCGCGAGGTTTTCGATGAATACGTCGGCCTTCTTGACCAGCTCCTTGACGAGCTCGATGCCGCGCGGCGTCTTGAGGTCGACGGTCGCCGATTTCTTGGTGGCGTTGAGGATCTTGAAATAGAAGGAGTCGCTGGCCTTCGCGTCGGTGCTGGCGATCCGCCGGCCGGGGTCGCCGCGGCTCGGGTTCTCGATCTTGACGACTTCAGCGCCGAGCCAGGCCATCGCCTCGGTGCAGGTCGGCCCCGCCTCGAACTGGGTCAGATCGACAACCCGGACACCCTGTAGGCATTGCAGAGGCGCAAAGTTTCCGCTCATCGTTTCCGGCTCCTTCTGGGCGCACAGCAGAATCGCTCCCGGGAACGATAGCGCAGAAATCGATGCGACGGAAATCGTTGATTCCCGCGAAAATCGCGTTGTTGCCATCCCCAAATGCGATAGGCCGCCGGCGCCAAGTCCAAAGCAGCCGGGATTAAGCGAAAAGCGATGACGCGGCCGTTGACGATAGGTGGTGACCGTCGGAGTTTGGTCAGGGGCATGCCGCGACAACCAAGCGCGACCAGGAGCCAGTATCGTGACGGCCAAATTTGAGTAGTTTCCGAGGGTGTCGCTGCAACTAAAGGGGGTATATCGTGCCGACGGCTCGCTCTTAATGTCCGTGTTGTAGGTTGCACGCCGGTGCGAGCCGCGTGAATGGAAGGCTTTATAATTGTGACGGAGAAAAAGCCAGTCGGAACGGGGGCGGCATCGATACCCTCGCTCGCCGGCAAGCGACGCCTCGCCTTGCAAAAGCTGCTTTATATCGGCACGGCAATCTTGATTTTGCTGATCGCCGTGACGGACACCGCCGTCATTCTGCATATCCGAGAGAGCGAATTACTGGAGGCAGAGGACCAACTGAAAACGGTCAGTTTAATATTGGCCGAACAAGCAGATCGCTCTTTCGAATCGGTCAGTCTCGTTCTATCGAGCGTCGCCGAACACCTCACCGCCGAGGGCGTGACCGACAGTGCCTCCTTTGACGAGAAATGGCTGGCCCTGACACATATCGCCTTTTACGAGACAAGATGACTGGCGTCTCGCAGCTCGACGCGGTGAACCTGTTTGGCCGCAACGGGGATATGATCAACTCCACGCGGTCTTGGCCTCCTACCGGAGCCCGCATTGCCGATCGCGACTTTTTCAAAACCGTCAAAACCGATCCGACGCTAAAGTTTTACGTCACCGAGCCGGTACAAAATCGCGCGACAGGTACATGGACGCTGTATCTGGCCTATCGGGTAACCGGAGCACACGAAGAGTTTATCGGCCTCATCCTCGGGGCTATTGAACTGCGCTACTTCGAGGATTTTTACCGGGCAATCCCGCTCGAGGATGGCGGCGCCATCGCACTCCAGCGCTTGGATGGCTTATTGCTTGCGCGCTTTCCGCCAAGCGACGTGATCGGCAAGGTGTTCTCCACCTCGCAGCACCTGATGGATGGCGGGGGCTCGGGGACGGTGCGGGAACCGAGCCTCGTCGATGGACAGATGCGCATCAAGGCCGCGCACCGCGTCGCCAACTACCCCTTACTTGCGCTTGCGACGCAAAGCGAGGAAGCGGCCCTGGCCCCTTGGCGGAGCTTCGCCTGGCTGATGTCGCTCGGCGCCGTGGGCTGCGCCATCGCGATCGCAGTTGCCGCGTTTGCCTTCGGACGGCAGGCCCAGCAGCATGCGATGCTCGCCGAGGCGCAAGCCGAAATCCGGCGCCAAACGGACCTCTCCTCAGCCTTTGAGGAGATGAGGGCCGCGAAGGAAGACGCGGAAATGTCGAACCTCGCGAAGTCGGAATTCCTCGCCAATATGAGCCACGAGCTGCGCACACCGCTAAACGCGGTCCTCGGTTTCTCCGAGATGCTGGTCAACGAAACGTACGGGCCGCTCGGCAATCAGCGCTATCACGGCTACGCCCAGGATATCCACGCAAGCGGCAGCCATTTGCTGGGCATCATCAATGACATCCTCGATCTTTCTAAGGCGGCATCGGGCACATTGTCGTTGGCCGAGGACTGGCTCGACGCGCGCCAAACGGTCGACTCGGTCTGCCGTTTGATCGGGCCGCGCATCCGCGAGGGCAAGCTGGCGCTTACCGTGACCATGCCGCCTGGCGATCTGATCCTTTGCGCCGACGAGCGCCTGTTGCGGCAAATGCTGTTTAATCTTCTCTCCAATGCGGCCAAATTCACCCCGGCCGGCGGACGCATCGATTGCTCGGTGTCGGTGGATCGTGCGGGCGTGACATTTGCCGTCGCCGACACAGGCATCGGCATTTCAGAAGGATCTAGAACGGGTCTTGGAGCCTTTCGCCCAGGTCGAAACTTCGCTGAGCCGCCGCCAGGAGGGGACTGGTCTCGGCCTCGCCCTGGTTAAGGTGATGGCGGAATTACATGGTGGCAGTCTTCATCTCGCTAGCGAAATCGGCCGCGGGACGACCGTTTCGCTGATTCTCCCGCTCGACCGGGTCAAGCGAACTGGCGCCGAGGGCGGGCTGCGCTCGCCGCCGCCCGCGACGGCGGAACCTCTAATCGCCTGACGATACAACCGCGCCGACATGCTATAGGCAGGCAGTTCCGCGATCGGGAGACGTCGATGGACGGCCCCATCATCCTGCCCTACCGCAACATCCTGCCGCGCATCCACCCGAGCGCGTTTATCGCCTCCGGGGTGGTGATCACCGGCGATGTCGAAATCGGCGCGCACGCCAACATCTGGTTCAACGTGGTGATCCGCGGCGATGACGGGCCGGTGCGGATCGGCGAGCGCGCCAACATCCAGGACGGTTGCGTGCTGCACGTCACCCTCGACGGGAGCGAGCGCATCCCCTGCATCGTCGGCGACGATGCCGCGGTCGGCCACATGGCGCTGCTGCACGGCTGCATGCTCGAACCCGGCGCCTTTGTCGGGATGAAGGGCACGGTGATGGACCGCGCCATCGTCGAAACCGGCGCGATGGTCGCGGCCGGCGCGCTGGTGGCGCCGCGCAAGGTGGTGAAGGCCGGCGAACTGTGGTCCGGCACCCCGGCGCGCTTTTCGCGGCATCTCAAGCCCGAGGAACGCGACTATATGCGTTTTGTCGCCGACCACTACCGCAAGCTGGCGGAGGAGTATCGCGCGCGGTGACGCGGCACGCCGGCAGGGCGCTGACGCTGTTGGCGGGGATCGGCGCGGCCCTTGCCGGCGACCCGGCCTTTGCCAACGGCATCGCCGGCGACCGGCTGTTTCCGTCGACGCTGACGGTCGAGGACACCCAGAACGACGACGAAGTGTCGCTGCCGATGGTCTTCGGCCTCAAGCGCGGCGCCAATGGCGACACGCCGGCGGGGCGCGATCTCGATATCACCGGCGAATTCTCGCGGTCGCTGACCTCCGACCTCTCCGCCCTCGTTGGAACCGGCTGGCGGCGGCGCAATCTCGGCGGCGGGACGCGAAGCGGCTGGGACAACCTCGATCTCGGGCTGAAATACGTCACCTTGCTGGATGCGCCGCACGAGGTGCTGGTGTCGACCGCGCTGATCTACGAGATCGGCGGCACCGGCGCGCGCGGCGTCGGCGCGGAAGCATTCGACACCGTCCAGCCGGTGGTCAGCTTCGGCAAAGGGTTCGGCGACCTGCCGCACGATCTGGACTGGCTGCGTCCGGCGGGGGTCACCGGCGCCGGCGGGCTCGCCGTGCCGACCGGATCGGGGCCGAAGACGGCCCGCTACGGCCTGACCCTGCAATACAGCCTGGTCTACCTCGACCAGCATGTCGGCGGGGTCGCGGTTCCGGGTTGGGCGGCCTCGCTGATCCCGCTCGTCGAGTTCGCCGCCGAAAGCCCGTTCGGCCGCACCTACGGCGCCAGAACCACCGCCACCGCCAGCCCCGGCATCGCCTGGACCAGCGACGATTGGCAAATAACCGCCGAGGCGGTCCTACCCCTCAACCGCGCCACCGGCCGCGGCGTCGGCTTCGTCGCCCAGCTCCACATCTTCCTCGACGACGTATTCAAGAAACCGGTGTTCGGAGACTAATCCCGCGCCCCGCGAACGGGTGCGGCAGTTGGAGCACTGTCCGATTTAGTTGAATCGCTTTCACCCCTTGGCCGGACTTGATCCGTGGGCCTTCAGCCCACGAGCTTATCCCGTGGGCATCCGCGTCTTTTGGTTCGATCCTCGTAAAAGAAGGCGTGAGTCCTCCCCCCCCCCCGGGACAAGCCGGGGGAGGCGATAAGTGAAGCGTCTCAGGCTTGACTAGGCATCCGAGTGTTGAGACCGGCGGGCTGGGTGACTTATGCTGAGAATCGCAATCTCGCCCGCCGCCTCGTCGATTGCGTAATAAACGCGATAGCGAAACGGGCTTGTGACGAGCTTTCGCACGCCTTCGGCCCGCTGCCGGCGGCCAATGCGCGGGAATAGGACCAGCGTCTGAAGATTCCGATGGATCGCCGCTCTCACGCGATTGGCAGCGGAGGGATTGCGGGTCCGAATATAGTCGACGATCTCGGCAAGGTCGGCGGTCGCGCGCGGCGTGAAGCGCAGCTTCACGGGTCGAAGCGACGAAACACGGCTTCGACTTCCTCGTCGGAGGCGAATTCACGTCGCTTCGCTTGGGCAAGTCCCTCCAATACGCCCGGCACGTCAGCGGGGTCGATTTCCTCGGGTTCGCTCTCGTCTCCCATCCAGGTCAGCATCGCTTGCGCGATTTCGTCCTGGTCGGTAGGCGGCAGGCGCCGTGCAGCCTCAAGGGCTCTATCAAGCAGCTTCGTCATGGGAACAACATACCCCCTTCGGGCCGGCCCCACAATTTCAGCGGGTTAATCCTCCGCCCGCACCTTTACATAACTCCCCGGCGCGTCTTCGATCGGCTCGAGCTTGCCGTCGCCGGGCGTCCGCGCCGGCACCTCGCCACCCGAATATTGCGATACCCACCCCTCCCACGCCGGCCACCATGAGCCTTCGTGCTCGGTTGCGGTGGCGAGCCATTCGTCGGGGGTGGGCGGGTTGCGGTCGTTTTCCCAATGGCCGTATTTGCTGCCGGGCGGGTTGACCACCCCGGCGATGTGGCCCGAGGCCGACAGCACGAACTTCACCGGCCCGCCGTAAAGCTGCGTCGCGGCATAGGTCGAGCGCCACGGCGCGATGTGGTCTTCGCGGGTCGACAGCAGGAACGCCGGGGTCTTGACCTTGCGCAGATCGATCTTGACCCCGTCCAACGTGATCCCACCCGGCTGCGACAGCAAATTCTCCTGGTACATCCGGCGCAGGTAAAAGCTGTGCATCGCCGCCGGCATCCGCGTCGAATCGGCGTTCCAATATAATAGGTCAAACGGAAACGGCTGCTTGCCGAGCAGGTAGTTGTTGATCACGAACGACCAGATCAGATCGTTGGCGCGCAGCATGTTGAAGGTCGTGTGCATGTCGCGCGCGTCGAGGTAGCCCTTTTCGTCCATACGCTTTTCCAGCGCGGCGATCTGCTCTTCGTCGATAAACACCGACAAATCGCCGGCCTCGGCGAAATCGACCATCGTCACGAAATAGGTCGCACTCTTGACCCGGCGGTCGCGTTTGGCGGCCATGTAGGCGAGCGTCGCCGACAGCAAGGTGCCACCAAGGCAATAGCCGATGATGTTGGCTTCCTGCTCGCCGGTCGCGGCCTCCATCGCGTCGAGCGCGGCGAGCGGCCCTTCCTTCATGTAATCGGCGAAGCTTTTGCTGCTAAGCCGCTGATCCGGATTGACCCAGGAGATCACGAACACCGTATGCCCCTGGCTCACCGCCCAGCGGATAAACGAGTTCGTCGGCCGCAAATCGAGGATGTAGAACTTGTTGATCCACGGCGGGATGATCAGCAACGGCCTTCGGTGCACCGTCTCGGTGGTGGGCGCGTACTGGATCAGCTGGATGAGGTCGTTCTGGTAGACCACCTTGCCGGGGGTCGTGCCGACATTCTCGCCGATCTTGAACGCGGCCATGTCGGTCATGCTGATGGTCAGCTTGCCTTTGCCGCGCTCGAGGTCGTCGAGCAGATTTTGGAGGCCGTTGACCAGGTTCTCGCCACGGCTGTCGACCGTGGCGCGCAGCACCTCCGGATTGGTCATCACGAAGTTCGACGGCGCCATCGCATCGACGAACTGGCGCGTATAGAAATCGACCTTGCGCCCGGTGTGGTCGTCGAGCCCGCCGGTCTCCTTGACCGCGCCCTGGATATAGCGCGCGGTCAGCAGGTAGCTCTGCTTGATGAAATCGAACAGCGTGTTGCTGCTCCACGCCTCGTCGCGAAAGCGGCGGTCATCGGGCGCGGCCGCGACCACCGGTTCGGCCGGCTTTCCCATCATCCGCTCGGCGGTGCGCTGCCACAAGTTCAGGTAGTCGTTCCACAGCGCCACCTGCGCCTGGATCAGCTTCTGCGGGTCGGCCATCATCCGCTGGGTCAGCTCAAAAAAGGCTTGGCCGATCGAGCTGGGGTCGGCCATGCCGATGCCTTCCGTGGCCGTCCCGCCTTGGTTGGCCTGCCGGGCGAGAAAATCGGCGACGAGGCGCTGGCTGCGCTCGGCGATCTCCGCCACCCGCCGGGACAGCTCGGCCGCATCGCCGCCGCCTGAAGGCGACGTTCCGGCGGCATTGCCGCTGCGCTTGCTGCCGCTCGCTTCGGCCATCGTATGCCTCTGTCGGTATGAACCCGCCGAATAAATTGGCACATTATAGATAGGGGACGGTCAGGCCGATGCTAACAGGCGATCCCGCCATGGAGCGCTTACGCCACCGGCGCGTGCTTCACGTCCTTGAGCCGCGGCAGCACTTCCTTGCCGAACATGCGGATGCCCTTTTCGGCCTCCGCGTGGGTCATAAAGCCCGAGCGGCCCATCAGGATCAGGTGCTCGAACCCGCCGACCTTGTCGTAGAACTCCATGATCTGGCGGTAGACCGTGTCCGGGTTGCCGGCAAACATCACGCCGCGCGCGACGGCCTGCTCGGCAGTGACGTTGCGGAACGCCGCGGCCGGGCGGCCGACAGCCGGCACTCCGCCGGCCAGGCTGGGCGGGGGCGCGCTGCGGTAGAGCAGCGGCGCCTGCTCGGGCGGGCTCGTTCCCGGCAGCATCCGCGAATACTGCGCTGCCGAGCGCGCGCCGACCCGCAGAAACCACAGCGACTTGTCGCCGATCTCCATGCCTTCGGCATCGCTGTCGCCGACATAGGTGAAGCCCATATAGGCGAAGCGGTCGGGACCGGCGGGCGCCATCCCCGCGTCCTTGCGCGCCTGCTTGTAGGCGTCCCACGATTTTTTGGTGCCGTCCGGCCCGCGCACAAAGGTGGCGTTGATGATGTCGCGCCGGGCCAGCTCGACCGAGGTTTCCGGGTCGCCGGTCGCCGCCCATAGCGGCGGGTGCGGACGCTGGTAGCAGGGCGGCCAGATGTTGATGTGGCGATGGGTGAAGTGCTTGCCCTCCCAGCTCACCGGCCCGTCATGCGCGGTCAGCGCCTTCTTGATGAGGTCGATCGACTCCCAGAACCGCTCGAGGTTGCCAATCGGGTTCGAATTGGCCGAGGCCATCTCCGACCCGCCCGATTTGACAAAGCCGATATCGAGCCGGCCGCGCGAAATAACATCGGCGGTGGCGTACTCCTCGGCGATGCGGACGGGATCGGGGCGCGCGGTCACCAAGGTGCCGAGACTGAGGATGCGGACGTTCTTGGTCTCGCGCGCGAGGATGCCAAGGATCAAGGGGCTGGCGCCATAGAGGCAGTTGATCCCGGCATGGTGTTCGTTGGAGATGATGTTGAGCCCCATCTCGTCGCACAACCGGTACTCGTCGAGGCATTCCTCGAACAGCTGCGCCGCGGTCGCCGGGTCGCAGTAGCGGTTGGGCAGGCTGCCGCGCACCGAGTCGACGCTGTCCAGCACCTCCTGCGGGATGAACGGATACGGGTTTTCGCAGAGGTACCAGGCTTGCATGAATTATCTCGGCCGAACGACGGTGCGTCCTTCGAGACGTTGGTCGCTCCTCAGTATGAGGAATTTTCTTAATGCCATCAAAATTGTACCTCATCCTGAGTAAGCCGCAGAGCGGCTGTCTCGAAGGACGCAAGGCGTTGATGCAGCGTCACCCACGCTCCCCGCAATGACGGCGGTTCAATCACCCAAGAACCCCATCACCGCCTGGACGAACTTGTCCGGCTGCTCCTGCTCCGGATAATGGCCGGCGCCTTCGATGAGCTGGAATTGCGCGCCGGGGATGAGCTTGGCGTAGGCGCGGCCGTAATCGGGGCTGACGATCCCGTCCTTGTCGCCCCACAGCACCAGCGTCTGCGCGGCGATGCGGCCGAGCCACTGCTTGAGCTGCGGGTTGTACATGTAGGGGTGCCAGCCATAGAGGCACAGCGCCTCCCAGTTGCGGGCATGGATGACCAGCTCGTCGTCGGTCATCGCATCGTAATCCGGGCCCTTGCTGGGGTCGGCCCAGCTGCGGCGGCGCACTTCGGCGGGGTTGGTGTTGAACACGTCGAGGATGTCGCGGGTCTCGCGGTCGCCGATCTTGATGCCGACCGGGTCGACCAGGATCAGGTTGGCGATCTTGTGGCACGACGCGACCGCCACCTCCGCCGCAAGCCAGCCGCCGAACGACAGACCCATCAGGGTCACCTTTTCGTAGGGCAGCTGGTCGAGCAGCGCGAGATAGAGGCGCGTCAGGTCGTAGATCGTGTCGAAATCCTGCGGCCGCGTCGAGTTGCCGAAGCCGGGCCCCGATGGCGCGATGATCTCGACATGCTGCCCGAGCAGATCGAGGAACGGCGCCTTGGGGCTCACCGTATCCATGCCGTGCAGCAGCACCACCGGCGCACCGGTGCCGCGGCGCAGCACCTCCAACTCGATCCCGTTGATGCTCATCCGCTCGGCGGCGTTTCCGTCTGACATGGTTTTGCGGCTCATCTGGTTGGCGGGCGTCTTTATGCCATGAAGCGGCGCCGCGCCACTATCGGCGCATGACCGAGCGGCGAGCAGTAATGCGGCGCATTGTCGCGAGGCCGGTGCCGCGAACGGCTCTTGCCCGCCCGCCACTACAGGCTGTAGGATAACGGTCTCGTTGCCACAACTGAAAGGAGGTGATCCTGTGTCTAATCATCAACCGCGGTCCACCGCAGCCGTGACCAGGATCCCCGCTCTTGCCTGAATAAGGTAACGGCGCGGCCGCGATGGCCGCTGGTTAATCGGTAAGGAAGGCCGTCACCCTCGGGTGGCGGCCTTTTCTTGTTTCACTCTTGTCATTCCGGGGCTCGGCGTAGCCGAGAACCCGGAACCCATGCACACAGGCAATTGCGAGAGGTGCGCTTGCACCGGGCACGTGCGCGGGGAAGTCCGTGCTCATAGGTTCCGGGTCTCGCCCGATGGGCGATCCCGGAATGACAAAAGAGGGCGCTATTTGCTGAAGTCGAATCCGTGCGCGGCGAGCCAGGCGGCAAAGCCGGTGCCTTCCGGGGTCATCGCCTGGCGCGCCTTGTCTTCCGACCAGCCGTAGAACTCGGCGGTGCCGAACAATTCGGGCGATTTCTGCCGGTCCTTGAGCGAATGGCGCGCGTCGCGGCGGCGGTCGTAGGCGTCGACCGCCTGCGTCAACTCGCTGTCGTCGTAGCGGTCGCGGTGCACCGTCGCCTCCGGCGGCAGCCGCATGCTGACGAAGGCCTGCGCCGGATAGCCGAGGCACAGCCCGGCGACCGGGAACACCTTGCCGGGCAGCGCCAAAATCTCGCCGACCGCCAGGGCATGGTTGCGCAGCACGCTGATCGGGCAGGTGCCAAGCCCCAGGGTCTCGGCAGCGAGTATGCAGGTCTGCAAGACCAGCGCCGCGTCGACCGTCGCGTTGAAGAACCCCTCCAGCGTGCCGTTGGCCACCGGGTGCGCGCTGAGCCGCTCCAGCCGCCGCGCGTCCCCCAGAAAGACGAGGAACACCGGCGCGTTGCCAATCCACGGCATGTCGGGGATCAGCGCCGCCAGCCTGTCGCGCTGGCTGCGGTCTTCGACCCGGATCACCGAGGCCTGCTGGAAATCCGATTTCGACGAGGCCGAAAACGCCGCGGCGAGGATCAGCCGCAGCACCGATTCGGGCACCGGCTGCGGATCGTAGCGGCGATGGGTGCGGCGCAGCAGCACCTGCCTGATCCAGGCATTGTCCTCGGTCTCGTCCCCCAGATCGAGGTCGTAGCCGAACCGCGCCGTCAGCTCGCTGCTATAGGGTTCCGTCATCGCCATTCTCCACGAACCGTCAGTGCGAGCGTAGCGAAGCAATCTCCTGCCAGCGACTCTCTCGATTTCTATCTCGGCTTTCGAGCATGTGAAGCAATGAAAAGCTTGTCATTCCGGGGCGCTGCGGAGCAGCGAACCCGGAACCCAGAGCACAAACCGGTGGCTAATATGCTGTAACGCCTGCAAAAACTTGGGGGAGGTCCGTGTTCATAGGTTCCGGGTCTGCCCCTTCGGGCATCCCGGAATGACATTCTCTCTTTCACAACAATTCCTTCCCAGGCTGTCGCGCCGGGATGGAGAGCGGGGAGGGTGGTTCAACCCGCGTCCAACTTCCTTTACAAGAGTGCACAGCCCAGGCCCGAGGAGGCTCCCATGCCCGACACCTTGACCACCAATTCGCCGATCATCGCCGGCTATCGCGCTGCGACCCCCGGCTCGGCCGCGCGCGCGAGCCAGGCGGCGGAGATGTTCCCCTCGGGCATCACCCACGATTCCCGCTACATCGAGCCGTACGGGCTCTACATCACCCGCGCCGCGGGGCCGCGGAAATGGGATGTCGACGGCAACTGCTACGTCGATTATTTCGGCGGGCACGGCGCGATGCTGCTGGGGCACTGTAACCCGCAGGTGATGGCGGCGGTGCATGCCCAGCTCGACCGCGGCACCCATTACGGCGCCAGCCACGAGCTCGAGATCGAATGGGCCGAGCTGGTCAAGCGCCTCATCCCCTCCGCCGAGCGGGTGCGCTTCACCAGCTCCGGCACCGAGGCGACCTTGATGGCGGTGCGGCTCGCCCGCGCGTTTAGCGGCAAGCCCAAGATCGTGCGCTTCAATTATCATTTCCACGGCTGGCACGACCACATGACGACCGGCCACTCCAACCATTTCGACGGCACCGCGACGACCGGCGTGCTCGATGCGGTGGCCGGCAACGTGCTGCTGTGCGAGCAGAACGACGAGGCCGGCCTGGCGCGGGTGCTCGAACAGCATGCGGGCGAGATCGCCGCGGCGATCATCGAGCCGACCGGCGCCAATGGCGGGCGGCTGCCGATCGACCCCGATTTCCTCCACGCGCTGCGCCGGCTTACCACCGAGCACGGTGTGCTGCTGATCTTCGACGAGGTGGTCAACGGCTTCCGCGTGTCGCCGGGCGGGGCGCAGGCCGCCTACGGCATCAAGCCCGATTTGACGACCCTGGCGAAAATCCTCGCCGGCGGGCTGCCGGGCGGCGCGGTCACCGGGCGCAAGGACATCCTCGACCTGCTCGACTTCAAGGTCACCCAGGAATCGGGCAAGGAAAAGATCAACCACCCCGGCACCTTCAACGCCAATCCGCTCTCGGCCGCGGCCGGGATCGCCACCCTGCGCCAGGTCGCCGAGACCGACGCCTGCGCCCGCGCCAACGCCTATGGCGACGCGCTGCGCCAGCGCCTTAACGAGGTGTTCGAGGAGGAGCGCGTGCCCTGGGCCGCCTACGGCACCTTCTCGTCGATCGAGATCTTCACCAATCCGGAAGGGATCGCGGTCACCCCGACCAGCTTCAAGCCGCTCGGCCTCGAGGCCAAGCACTTCAAGGGCGTCAAGAACGCCGGTCTCGTCCACAAATTGCGGCTGGCGACGATGCTCGGCGGGGTCGATTTCAACAGCCACCCCGGCGGCGTCATCTCCTGCACCCACGGCGAAGCCGAGCTCGCCGACACCGCCACCGCGCTGCGCAACGCCGTGCGCATGATGCGCGCGGAGGGGGAGGTTTAGGTTAATTAGCTGCGGAATTTATGCATTACATAACGCGTAATTACGAGTATCCTTGCTGCCGTGATTGTCAGCTATCGGGACCGACGGACCGAACGATTTGCTTCCGGCGACCGCGTTAGACAGTTCTCCGGATTTGCTCGACAAGCCGAGGCGCGCCTGGATCGGATGGATGCCGCGCAGAGTCTTGCTGATCTTGCCGCGTTGCCGGGCAATCGGCTGGAGGCGCTTCGCGGCGATCGGGCTGGTCAATACAGCATCCGCATCAACGACCAATGGCGCATCTGCTTCGAGTGGCCGCTCGGGTCGCCAGGGCCGACCAATGTCGAGATCGTGGACTATCACTGAGGCGGTATTCAAATGGCGCGTACTCCTATTCACCCCGGCGAACACCTTGCTGAAGAACTCCGCGAACTGGGCATGTCAGCGGCGGAGCTTGCGCGTCAGATCGACGTGCCGGTGAACCGGATTACCGGCATCCTCAACGGCCAGCGCAGCGTTACTGCCGACACGGCGCTGCGGCTCGCACACTGGTTTGGCACCAGCGGGGAGTTTTGGCTGAATCTCCAAAAGCTCTATGAGTTGCGACTGACGCAAGCGCGGATCGGTGAGGTTGTCGAAAAACTACCCCGTCTCGCGGATCATGTCGGTTCTTAAAACAACGCCCGCCGCAGCATGTCGAGCCCGCCCGCGGCGAGGACGACCAGCACCGCGATGCGGAACCAGCTCGGCTTGATGCGGCCACGCAGATAGCGCCCGACCGGCATCCCGAGCTGGATCGGGATCAGCGCCGCGGCCGACATGAGGAAATCGCCGCCCGACATCGCGCCGCTGCCGCCCAGCACCAGCAGCATCGTCGTGCTGGCGGTCAGCGCCAGGATCGCCATGTGCTTGACGAAGGTGTCGGGGTCGGCGCCGATCCCGACCATGAACGCGATCATCGGCGGCCCGAAGATCGCCGACAGGCCGCCGAGCAACCCGGCGCCGAATCCGACCAGCGGCCCGGCCCAGCGGGCGGTGCCGGCGCTGATCCGCAGCCGCGGCAGGCACAGCAGCAGGATCGCCAGGACAAGAAAGCTGGCCCCGATCACCAGGTTCAGCTTCTGCCGGTCGATGCTGAGCAGCAAATGCGTGCCGATCACCGCGCCGACCGCGAGCGGAATCACGATCGGCCACAGCTGGCGCACCGCCTTGGCCGTATGCCCGCCCTCCGCCGCCTGGACGATGTTGGTCGCGACCATCGACACCGAGACTAGCGCCACCGCGACCGGCACGTCGACGAATTGCGTCGCCAGCGGCACCAGCACCAACGGCAGGCCGACGCCGGTGACGCCCTTGACCATGCCGCCGAAAAAGAAGATCGCCACCAGCGTCGCCAAGGCGGCGTGCGGCAGGCCGAGAACCGCTGCTGTCACCATCGGCGGCGTCGAGGTTCGACCGGAGATTGCATCGGCCGAGTATGCCGAAGCGGAGCCCCCACCCCAACCCTCCCCGCTTGCGGGGGAGGGAAGCGCCGTCTCGGCGGCTGGTTGCGCGGCCCCATTCCCCGTCAGACGGGCGGTTGCCCGTATTCGCGGCGAAACTGCGGTCTCCCTCCCCCGCAAGCGGGGGAGGGTCGGGGCCGGGGCTTAACCTTGGGTGGCGCTGCGAAACCCCTCCCGTTTGGCATGAAATAAGCTATTCTCCGCCGCAGACGCCGCGGCTTGTCTGCCGCGGCCCATGCGATCCCGGCGAGGAGGCCAGACCATGCTGCCACGCGAGGACAACGAACTGATCACCCGGGTCGGCCCCGGCACCCCGATGGGCGAGACCATGCGGCGCTATTGGATGCCGGCGCTCTTGTCGAGCGAGATCGCCGAGCCCGACAGCGCGCCGGTGCGGGTGCGCCTGCTCGGCGAAGACCTGGTCGCCTTCCGCGACACCAAGGGCCGCATCGGCCTCTTGGACGAATACTGCCCACATCGCCGCGTTTCGCTCTATTTCGGACGCAACGAGGAATGCGGACTGCGCTGCGTCTACCACGGCTGGAAGTACGACGTCGACGGCAGCTGCCTCGACCAGCTGAACGAGCCGGAGGAATTGCAGTTCAAGCACAAGGTGCACATCACCGCCTATCCGACGGTCGAGCTGGGCGGCGTCGTCTGGGCCTATATGGGGCCGACCGACAAGATGCCGGCGCCGCCGAAATTCGCCTGGACCCAGGTCGACGACTCGCGCCGGCACGTCACCAAGGTGATCCAGGAATGCAATTGGCTGCAAGGGCTTGAGGGCGGCATCGACACCTCGCACGCGCCGATCATGCACCGTTTGCTCACCGACAACTCGACCCGCGGCGGGATGAAGCCGTCGAGCCCCTTCGTGCGCGGCAAGGCCCCGCATCTGGTCGTCGACCTCACCGATTACGGCTATCAGTACGCCGGCATCCGTCCGCTCGGCGACAGCGATATGCACATCCGCACCTACCATTACATCATGCCGTTCCACCAGATCCGCCCGTCGAAGTCGGAGACCGGACAGCCGATGGATGCCGGGCACATCTGGGTTCCGATCGATGACTACAACTGCATGGTCTACAACTGGATTTACACCACGGTCGACTCGCCGCTGACCGAGGAAGACCGGCTGGAGAAGGGGCTCGGCAACGGGCCGATGCATGTCGACCCCAAGACCTTCCGCTCGATCGGCAACAAGTCGAACAACTACCTGCTCGACCGCGAGGTGCAGAAGACCGAGAGCTATACCGGCATCGACGGCATCAACATGCAGGACCGCGCCTTGCAGGAAAGCATGGGGGTGATCTGCGACCGCAGCCGGGAATATTTGGGGCCGGGCGACAAGGCGATCATCCAGGCCCGCAAGCTGCTCATCAAGGCGGTCAGAGCGGTGCAGGCCGGCGAGGCGCCGAGCGGCACCGGCAGCAGCTATTATCCGCTGCGCGCGCACGAGGAGGTGCTGCCGCGCGACGCCGACTGGCGCGCGGAGATGACCCCGGAAATGCCGAAGGAGCTCATTCTCGAAACCGTGTGAGCCGCCGCTTGTCACCCCTGGCCGGGCATGACCCGGCCATCCACATTGAGCGACGTTGGAGCATGAAGACGTGGACCCGCGGGCCAAGCCCGCGGGAGGATGCTGAAATAGAGGGCTGAAAGAGGGAGAGTAGTCGCATGCCGTCGCAGCCGTTCGCCGGGGTTCTGGTCCCGGTCCTGACCCCGTTCACCCCGGCGGGCGAGCCGGATGCCGGCCGCTTTGTCGCGTTCTGCCGCTGGATATTGGATCAGGGCGCCGACGGGTTGGCGATTTTCGGCACCACCAGCGAGGCCAATTCGATGTCGGCGGGCGAGCGCATGGCGCTGCTCGACCGGCTGATCGCGGCCGGGATCCCCGCGGCGCGGCTGATGCCCGGCGCCGGCGCCTGCTCGATCACCGAGGCGGCGACCCTGATCAAGCACGCGGTCGGGCATGGCTGTGGCGGCGTCCTGATGCTGCCGCCGTTCTACTACAAGGGCATGACCGAGCAGGGGGTCTACGATTTCATTTCCGCGGTGATCGACCGGGTCGGCTCGGCGGCGTTGAAGATGTACCTCTATCACATCCCGCCGCAGACCATGATCCCGTTCGGGGTCGAGCTGGTCGGCCGGCTGATCAAGGCCTATCCCGACACGGTGGTCGGCCTCAAGGACAGCTCGGGCGACTGGAACAACACCAAGGCGCTGCTGGACGCCTATGCCAGCACCGGGTTCGGCATCTTCCCGGGCTCGGAGGTGTTCCTGCTCGACGGGCTGCGCCACGGCGGGGTGGGCTGCATCACTGCCTCGGGCAACGTCAACGTGCCCGGCATCCGCAAGGTCTACGAGAACTGGAAGACGCCGCAGGCCGACCAACTCCAGGCCGACATCACCGAAGTGCGCATGACCATCCAGAAATACCCGATGGTTCCGGCGCTGAAGCGGATCGTCGCGCATTTCCACAACGACCCCGACTGGGCCGCGGTGCGCCCGCCGATGGAGCGCCTCAGCGATGCGCAATCCGCCTCGCTGATCGCCGATCTGGAGAAAATCGGCTACAGCCTCGGCGAACGCCAGCGCCAAGCCGCGGAGTAACGGTGTGTTGGCGCGAGATTGCTTCGTCGCTCCGCTTCTCGCAATGACACTTCTTTCCGCCGTCATTGCAAGCGCAGCGAAGCAATCTCGCTGACGAGAGGGTGACGATGGCCGGCGAGGCACATCCCGCGCGCACGCCAGAACGGCAGGCGTTCTACGACCAGATCGCCCCGGCCAACCTGGCGCCGCTGTGGGAGCGGCTGCACAACATGGTGACGCCCGAGCCGCAGCCGCAATGCCTGCCGACGCTGTGGCGTTATCGCGACGTGCGGCCGTACCTGATGCAGTCTGGCAGCCTCATCACCGCGCAGGAGGCGACCCGCCGCGTCCTGATGCTGATGAACCCCGGCCTCGGCGGCCAGGCATCGATCACCGGCTCGCTGTTCGCCGGATTGCAGTTGATCATGCCGGGCGAGGTTGCGCCAGCGCACCGCCACACGCAATCGGCGCTGCGCTTCATCATCGAGGGGCACGGCGCCTACACCGCGGTCGACGGCGAGCGCACCCTGATGGAGCCGGGCGATTTCGTCATCACCCCGTCCTGGACCTGGCACGACCACGGCAACGACACGGATCAGCCAATGGTCTGGCTCGACGGGCTCGACATCCAAATCGTCAACCTGCTCAACGCCAGCTTTGCCGAGGGTTACCCCGACGACACCCAGCCGGTCGCGCGGCCCGAGGGCGACAGCTTCGCCCGCTACGGCAATAATTTGCTGCCGGTCGACTGGAAGCCCGAGGTCAAGACCTCGCCGGTGTTCAACTACCCCTACGCCCGCACCCGCGAGGCGCTGGAGGCGCTCGCCCGGAACGGCGACCCCGACCCCTATCACGGGCACAAGCTGCGCTACGTCAACCCGGCGAGCGGCGATTCCGCGATGCCGACCATCGCCACCTTTGTCCAGCTGTTGCCCGCGGGTTTCGCCTCGCAGCCCTACCGCGCGACCGACGGCACCGTGTTCGTCTGCGTCGAGGGCGCGGGCGAAACCCATGTCGGTGACGCGGTGTTGACGTGGGAACAGCATGACATTTTTGTCGTGCCGAGCTGGGCGCCGCACACCCACCACGCCAAAGCCGAGGCGGTGTTGTTCAGCTTTTCCGACCGGGTCGTGCAGGAAAAGCTCGGATTGTGGCGCGAGGCGCGCGGCAACGCCTGAGCAAGCGTAGGGCGGAAAAGCGCAGCGCCTTCCGCCAAACTGCGGCGGCGGCCCCACAATTGCGAAGCTGGCGACTCGATTTTTAACAAATTTTCGGTAGGCCAAGTCATATGGGCGAGCGCAACAAAGCCGAAAGCGGCGCGATCCACCCGGTGATCCTGTCCGGCGGCTCGGGCACGCGGCTATGGCCGATGTCGCGGGCGCATTATCCCAAACAGCTTTTGGCGTTGGTCGGCGAGCATAGCCTGCTGCAGCAGGCGGCGCTGCGGGTGCCGCGCGCGGCTGGCTTTGCCGACCCGCTGGTGATCGCCAACGAAGAGCACCGCTTCATCATCGCCGAGCAGCTGCGCGGCATCGAGGCGACGGCGCAGGCGCTGTTGCTCGAGCCGGTCGGCCGCAACACCGCGCCGGCCGCGGCGGTCGCCGCATTGCTTCTGGTCGAGGCCGATCCGCAAGCGCTGATGCTGGTGATGCCGTCCGACCATGCGATCGAGGATGTGGCGGCGTTCCAGGCCGCGGTCCAGCGCGCCGCCATCGCCGCGCGGGCGGGACGTCTCGTGACTTTCGGCATCCATCCGGAACGGGCCGAGACCGGCTATGGCTATATCGAGCGCGGCAAGCCGCTCGCCGGCGCCGACGGTGTGTTCGAGGTCGCGCGGTTTGTGGAAAAGCCCGACGCCGCCACCGCCGAGCGCTATGTCGCCGCCGGCGATTTTTTCTGGAACAGCGGCATCTTCCTGTTTCCGGCGGCGCTGTACGTGAGCGAACTCGCACGGCTGCGGCCCGACATGCTCGCCGCTTGCCGGCAGGCGCTCGAGAGCGCGCGCAGCGACGAGGATTTCTGCCGGCTCGACAAGGCGTCGTTCGCCGATTGCCCAGCCGACTCGATCGACTATGCGGTGATGGAACACACCGCCCGCGCCGCCGTGGTGCCGGGGGCGATGGGGTGGAGCGACCTCGGCTCGTGGGACGCGCTGTGGGAGCTGGCGGACAAGGATGCCGCCGGCAACGCGCTCGCCGGCAACGTCATCGCCGAGGATTCGCGCAACAACTACATCCGCTCCGAGGCCGGGCTGGTCGCCGCGCTGGGGATCGACGATCTGGTCGTCGTCGCCACCCAAGACGCGGTGATGCTGGCGCCGCGCAGCCGCGCCCAGGACGTGCGCCACCTGGTCGCGCGCCTGGTCGCCGAAAACCGCAGCGAGGCCGAGGCGCTGCCGCGCGTCCATCGCCCGTGGGGCTCGTACGAGACGCTGCACGCCGGGCATCGGGTGCAGGTGAAGCACATCCTGGTCAAGCCGGGCGGCAAGCTGTCGCTGCAGATGCACCACCACCGCGCCGAGCATTGGGTCGTGGTGCAGGGCACCGCCCGCATCCGCCGCGGCGACGAGGAGCTGATGCTGACCGAGGACCAGTCGACCTACATCCCGCTCGGCACGCTGCACCGGCTGGAAAACCCCGGCAAGATCCCGCTGCACGTTATCGAGGTGCAGTCCGGCCCCTATCTCGACGAGGACGACATCGTCCGCTTCGAGGACGATTACGGCCGGGGCTAGGGCACGATCAGGTCAAGTTGAAGCGCGGTGGCGGCCCCCACGCCAACCCTCCCCCGTGACCACGGGGGAGGGAGAGCCGCGGAGCGGCTGGGAGGGGGCCGGCACGATCACTTTAGTCTAAGCTGAAATTATGCGCCCTAGGAGTCGCCGTTCAGGACGAAGACGAGCAGCGACCGGCCCGTCGTGCTGTAGCTTTCGCCGGTGCGGAACCGTCCCTTCTCCGCGTTTTCAGCCAGGTTCGTGTCGAGCAGAAGTTCCCAGGTGTCGCCGCCGGCGGTTTGCGGCAACGCGAACTCGACGACATCGTCATGGGCGTTGAACACCAGCAGCAGGCTGGCGTCTTCGCCGGGGCGGCGGATGCCGGTGGCCTGCGCGCGCCCGTCGAGCAGCATGCCGAAACAGTGCATCCGCTCGTCGGCCCAATGTTCCTCCTGCATCTCGACCCCGGCGGCGTTGATCCAGGTGACATCCTTTACCCCCAGTTCGCAGTCTTTCTCGCCGGTCAGGAAACGCCCGCGCCGCAGTACCGGGTATTTCTGGCGTAAGCCGATCACCTCCCGGACAAAGCCGATCAGCGCGTGGCCCTTGTCGGCGATGTCCCAGTCGAGCCAGCTGATCTCGTTGTCCTGGCAATAGGCGTTGTTGTTGCCGCCTTGGGTGCGGCCGAATTCATCGCCGGCGAGCAGCATCGGCGTCCCCAGCGACAGCAGCAGCGTCGCGAGGATGTTCCTGGTCTGGCGCAGCCGCAATTGCTCGATGTCCGGATCGTCCGACGGTCCTTCGACGCCGCAATTCCACGATCGGTTGTCGTCGCTGCCGTCTCTGTTGTCCTCGCCGTTCGCCTCGTTGTGCTTGTCGTTGTAGGTGACCAGGTCGTTGACCGTGAACCCGTCATGCGCGGCCACGAAATTGACGCTGGCCCACGTCCTTCGGCCGCGGCTGTTGAAGCAGTCGGCCGAGCCCGCGAGGCGCGGCGCCAGCGCCGCGGCCGGCGCCTCCCCGCGCCAGAAGTCGCGCACCGTGTCGCGGAACTTGTCGTTCCACTCGGCCCAACCCGGCGGAAAGCGGCCGACCTGATAGCCGCCGGGTCCACAATCCCACGGTTCGGCGATCAGCTTGACCGTGCTCAGAACCGGGTCCTGGCAGCACGCCTTGAGAAACCCGCTTTCGCTGCTGAAGCCGTCCGGCTCGCGGGCAAGGATGGTGCCCAGGTCGAACCGGAAGCCATCGACATGGGTTTCGCTCACCCAGTAGCGCAGGCTGTCCGTGACCATCTGGATGACCCGGATTTGACTGAGGTTGAGCGTGTTGCCGGTGCCCGTGTCGTTGATGAAATAACGCGGCTGGTCGGGCATCAGCCGGTAATAGGACGCGTTGTCGATGCCCTTGAACGACAAGGTCGGGCCGAGCTCGTTGCCCTCGGCGGTGTGGTTGTAGACCACGTCGAGGATTACCTCGATGCCCGCCTCGTGAAAGCGCGCCACCATCTCCTTGAATTCGCGCAAGGTCTGCTCGCGTTCGTGGGCGTAGCCGGGATCGGGGGCGAAGAACCCGATCGAGTTGTAGCCCCAGTAATTGGTCAGGCCCTTCTCGACCAGATGGCTGTCGCGAATGAATGTGTGGACCGGAAGCAGCTCGACCGAGGTGATTCCGAGGGCGCGAATGTAATCGACGACCTCTTTCTGGCTGATGCCCTTGTAGGTGCCGCGCAGTTCTTCCTCTACTGCCGGGTGCAATTTGGTGAAGCCGCGCAGGTGGGTTTCGTAGATGACCGTGCGGTCCCAGGGGACCGTGCAGCGGTCCGGCTCGCCGTGCCAATCGAAATTGGGGTCGACGACGACGCATTTCGCCATAAACGGCGCGCTGTCGCGCTCGTCGAACGTGAGGTCGTCGCCGCTTTCCATCTCGTAGCCGAAAACCGCCGGGTCCCATTGGAGATCGCCGAAATGGCCGCGGGCGTAGGGGTCGAGCAGCAGCTTGTTGGGGTTGAAGCGATGGCCGGCCTCGGGCTCGTACGGGCCGTGCACCCGATAGCCGTAGATCGCGCCGGGGCGAATTCCGGGCACATAACCGTGCCAGATTTCGTTGGTGAATTCGGGAAGGTCGATGCGGGCGGTTTCCTTCTCGCCGCGCTCATCGAAAAGGCAAAGCTCGACACGCGTCGCATGGGCGGAAAACAGCGCGAAATTGACGCCGTCGGCGCCGTCCCATATCGCCCCCAACGGATGCGCAGACCCCTCGCGGGCCTGCACGGGCTTTGCCTTTGGCACGGTTTCCCCCAGCGTATTGAGCCCGATTCGGGCGGCGGACGAGTCGTGAACGTCGGTTGCTCTGGAGCGATCCGTGGGGGTTTAACAGGCCGCGCAATAACCGGATCAGACCTCCGTCACCGCGCCGGTGCGGCTGGTGATCAGCCCGTAATGCTCGACCCGGCGGTGCTTTTCGAAGGCAAAGACGGTACGGCGCAAATAGTCGCCGAGGTCGAGGTCGAGGTTGACCGCGATCACCTCGTCGTCCTCGCTTGTTGCCTGCGCGGCGATCTCGCCGGTCGGCGCGATGATCGCCGAGCCGCCGATCATGTGGAACCCGTCCTCGGCGCCGCATTTCGCCGCCGCCAGCACCCAGGCCGCGTTCTGGTAGGCGTTGGCCTGCATGCTCAGAAGATGGTGGAACATCCGCAGGTGAACCGGTTCAGGATAATGGATATTTTGGCTCGGCGTGTTGTAGCCGAGCGCGACGATCTCGACCCCCTGCATTCCCATGACGCGGAACGTCTCGGGCCAGCGCCGGTCGTTGCAGATGCACATTCCGACGACCGCATCGAACGCGCGCCACACCTTGAACCCTTCGTTGCCGACGTCGAAATAGCGCTTTTCGAGGTGCTGGAACGGCGCCTCCGGCAGGTGCTCGGAATGGCCGGGCAGGTGGATCTTGCGGTAGCGGCCGAGGATACGCCCGTCGCGCTCGACCAGGATCGAAGTGTTGTAGCGCCGCAGCTGCCCGTCTTCCTCGGCCAGCTCGGCATAGCCGAGGTAGAAGCCGATGCCGAGCTCGCGGGCGAGCTCGAACAGCGGCTGCGTCTCGGGGCCGGGCATCTGCGCCTCGAAAAAGCGGTCGATCTCAGCCTGGTCGGTCATCCACCAGCGCGGGAAGAACGTGGTCAGCGCCAGCTCGGGAAAGACCACAAATTTGGCCCCCGCCGCATGCGCCTCGCGCAACAGCGCGATCAGCCGCTTGACCACCGCCGCACGGCTGTCGGCGAGATGGATCGGCCCGATCTGGGCGACGGCGGCGCGAAGTTTGCGGGACATCTCGAGTCCTCCAATCTTTCCGGGAAGGCCGGATTACTGACATATTGGCGCCCATAGTGGATCAAAATTCCCGGCGGGGGATAGGTGTGGATGACGTCAACCGGAACAAGTCGGATTCGGCGGCCGTTTCCAAATGGCGACTCGCTTCCCGGCTTTCCCGACGCCCAGAAAGTCAGGGCGAAGACACCGCGTCCGGGCGGCGGCCGGCGGAGCCGTTGGAAGACGCGGGACGGCCGGATTATCGAGCGTGACCGTTTGCACGAGACCGCCGAAGTGTATGATCCGTCCGGCCGAAGACACCTCGGCGAGTTCGATCCCTGGGATGGCCGACAAGTGAGCCCACCCGATCCGACGCGCTCCGTGGAGCCTTGAAGCATGATCTACCGCGTTGTGACTTATGACCGAACGTCAGAACGGATGAAAGGCAGCCTCGTCGTGCCGCCGAGCGTCTTGGCGAAGGTGAAAAAAATTGCTGGATTCAAGTCGGAAGATGACGGTTTGGGCGAATACCTGCTGGATGAGACGCAGACAAAACAGGTCGCAAAAATCCTGGGATTCCGACCGGAGGCCGATAGATTTTATTATTCCGTCGAACCCTACGACCCGCCGGACGACAGCGGCTTTCAATAGTGACGCGATAATTAGACCAGCGGCTGCCCGCTCTTTTCGGCAGCGAACGCCAGTTCCGGCGTCGCGCGGCCGAGCGGCCTTGCCATTTCCGACAGCGCGCACGGCAGAAACTCGCCGCTGCCGCGCGCGGCGATCAGTTCGCCGTTCTCGATCACGATCCGCCCGCGCGAGATCACCGTCACCGGCCAGCCGGTAAGGTGCTTGCCCTCATAGGGGGTGTAGCCGGTGTTGTCGTGCAGGATCCCGGCGGTGACGATGGTGTGCCGGTCGGGGTCCCAGATGGCGATGTCGGCGTCGCTACCGACCGCGATCGTGCCTTTCTTCGGATAGAGCCCGTAGAGCCGCGCATGGTTGGCCGCGGTCAGCGCGACAAACCGGTTGAGGTCGATCCGCCCCTTGCGCACCCCTTCGGAAAACAGCAGCGGCACCCGCAATTCGATGCCCGGCACGCCGTTGGCGGTGTCCTTGAAGGTGGTCTTGTCGCCCTTTAACAGCTTACCGGTCTCGTCGTAGCGATAGGGCGCGTGGTCGGACGAGAACACCTGGAACGTCCCGTTGGAAAGACCACGCCATACCGCCTCCTGCGCCGCCGCATCGCGCGGCGGCGGCGAGCAGCAGAACTTGGTGCCTTCCAAATCCATGCCGATGTCGTCGGCGGTCAGGAACAGATATTGCGGACAGGTCTCGCCGTAGATCTTGAGCCCCTGGGTCTGCGCGTTGCGGATCACCTCGATCGCCTCGGCGGCGGAGACGTGGACGATCAGGATCGGCACGTCGAGCAGCTGCGACAGCGCGACGGCACGGTTGGTGGCCTCGCCCTCGGCGACGCGGGCGTGGCTGACCGCGTGATAGCGCGGATTGCCGAGCCCGCGCTCCAACAGGCGGCTGGTCAGCCATTTGATCATGTCGTGGTTCTCGGCGTGGACCATGACGAGGGCGCCCTCGCGCCGCGCCACCGCCAGGATGTCGAGCATCTGGCCGTCGTCGAGCCGCATCGCGTCATAGGTCATGTAGACCTTGAACGAGGTGTAGCCGTCCTGGATCAGCGCCGGCAGCTCCTGGCCGAGCACCTGCTCGTTGGGGTCGGTGATGATCAGGTGAAAGGCATAGTCGATCACCGCCTTGGGGGTCGCCGCGTCGCGATAATCGTCGACCACCTGGCGCAGCGACTCGCCGCGGTGCTGCGCGGCGAACGGGATCACCGTGGTGGTGCCGCCGAACGCGGCGGCCACCGTGGCGCTGTAGAAATCGTCGGCGCAAACAACGCCAAACCCGGAGCGCTGCTCGATATGGCAATGGCTGTCGACCGCGCCGGGCATCACCAGCTTGCCGCGGGCATCGATCTCGCGCACGCCCGGCCCCAGCCCGCGGCCCAGCATCGTCACCGTCCCGTCCTTGACGCCGACGTCGCAATGCTGCGTGTCGGCGGCGGTGACCACCGTGCCGTTGCGGATGACGAGGTCGAAATCGGCCATGGAACGGCTCCCCGGAGGTTGGCGGACAATGCCATGCACCAGAGTAATCGACGCTGCCTCGGCAAAACTAGTGCCGTTCAAGCGTTGCCGAGTGATGCCGCGGCAGGACGAATGTGGCAAAACAGCATCCGTGCCACCGAAGCCGATCCCGCGACCGTCGATTTTGGATGATTCGAGTCGCTAGGAGCGCCATATGGTGAGCGGCGATGGCGCAGTCACGGCGGCAGGCGGCTTTATACTTGGGACGCTCTGCATGGTGAAATCGAAGTGTTCCATGCTCGTGGCCGGCACCTAGGAAGTATGGACCCGCTGACGGGCGAAATGATCAAGTCCGCGGTACCGGGAAGAACCATCGATGTCTAATCGAAAATATACCTCCGAGAGCTTCATGTCGCAGTATTTGCGGGAGGAGGTTGGAGCGGCCGCGATCGATGATTTTGTCGATGCGTGGCACGAGCAGCCGGGCAAAAAAGAAATATTCGACTTCCTGGGAATGACTAGAGAGGAATATGCGCTGTGGCTGCGGGATCCTGAAGTTCTGCCCCACATTGCGGAAGCCCGGCGTACTGCCCTGTCATCAGGAAAACCGGTTGCCGGCAGCGCCCACCTGGCAAAAAACTCGGACGGTTCTGGCTAGCAGACCGAGGCGAATGAAGCCCCCCAATCACGAGGGAGCTTCCCGCTGACCCCTATAATCTTCGCGCCGCATATGGTGCCCCGACGTTGTATGGGCAACTCTTGTCCATCTGCATTGTTCACAGGTATCGTCATGAGAGCGGTATGAGCGTCCAGACCCGGCCCCAGCGCCTCTCGGTCAGCCAGATCAAACGCCGCAAAGGCGGCGACAAGCTGGTGTGCCTCACGGCCTATACCGCGCCGGTGGCGCGACTGCTGGACGCGGAGGTCGACTTGCTCCTGGTCGGCGACAGCCTGGCGATGGTGATCTACGGTTTCGACAGCACGCTGCCCGTGACCCTCGACATGATGATCGCGCATGGCGCGGCGGTGGTACGGGCGACGAGCCACGCGGCGATCGTGGTGGATTTGCCTTTTGGCTCCTATCAGGCCTCTCCGGCCGATGCGTTCCGCGCCGCCGCCCGGGTCATGGCCGAGACCGGCTGCCTGGCGGTAAAGCTCGAAGGCGGCGAGGAGATGGCCGAGACGGTCGCGTTCCTCACCCGGCGCGGCATCCCGGTGATGGGCCATGTCGGCCTCACCCCGCAAGCGGTCAACGCGCTGGGCGGCTACCGCTCGCGCGGCCACGACGAGAAGGAACGGCAAAAGATCGTCGCCGACGGGGTCGCCGTCGCCGAGGCCGGCGCGTTTTCGCTGGTCGTCGAGGGGGTCAACGAGGGCCTCGCGCGCGAGCTGACCGAACGGGTCGCGATCCCGACCATCGGCATTGGCGCGTCGGCCGCGTGCGACGGCCAGATATTGGTGACCGACGACATGCTCGGCCTCTTTGCCGAATTCACCCCGAAATTCGTCAAGCGCTACCGCGAACTCGGCGCCGAAATCGCGGCGGCCGCGCGCGAATACGCCGACGATGTCCGCGGCCAGCGCTTCCCGGCGTCGGAGCACACCTACGCCGCGCCGCGGCCCAAGACCGCCGCAGGGACCTAATCATCATTGCGGAGGCAAAAAGCCCCTTACCCCGATCCTCTCCGCGCAAGCGGGGAGAGGTAGCGCGCCGGCGCCCCTTACCCCTCGCCCCGCGAGCGGGGAGAGGGAGGACCCGTCGCGCAGCGATGGGAGGGTAAGGGGCTGGTGCGGCTGCCAAGCCGAAAATCAGTTCCCGTGCGAGGCGGCGAAGCCTTTGCCGGCTTCGAGCTCGCTGATCGCCTGCTGGACCAGCCGCTCGGCCGCCACCTTGTGGCCGCCGAACACGTCGCGGGCGGCGCGCATGTCGCCGAGCGCGTTCTGCAGCGCGCCGATCGCGCGGTTGATCTCGGGATAGCGGCCTTGGGCGAAACCGCCGACGGTGAACGACACCAGCGCAATCGCTATCATCGCGGCGCCGAGCTTGAGCTTTGCTTGGGTCATGTCGTGTCCTTCTTGTTTGAGGCGAAGTGAGCGCCAGGGGACAAATTTCGGCTCGCTTCTCGGTTTCACTCCCGACTGGCAAGGCGCTTCGACAGCGAGGCGCCGACGCGCTAATTTATCTATGAAATCAGCGCGCGGAGGAAGTCATGACGAATGCGCATCGCCCGACTATTGCGGTGACCAAGCACGCCATCGCCGCCGGACACTACCTGGCGACGACCGCGGGTTTCGACATCCTCCAGGCGGGCGGCAATGCGATCGACGCCGGGGTCGCCGCCGGCATCGCGCTCGGCGTGCTGCAGAGCGACCTGGTCAATTGCGCCGGGGTCGCGCCGATCATGATCTACCTCGCCGAGAAGCGCGAAATCGTCACCATCGCCGGGCTCGGCACCTGGCCGCGGGCGCTCGACCCCCACTTCTTCATGCGCGAGCACGGCGGCAAGATCCCCGTCGGGGTGCTGCGCACCATCGTTCCGGCCGCCCCCGATGCGTGGATCACCGCGTTGAAGCGCTACGGCACGATGAGCTTCGGCGAGGTCGCGGCGGCCGCGATTCGTCTCGCCCGCGAGGGTTTTCCGATGTACCCGCTGATGGCCGACAGCCTCGAAAAGCACGCCGAGCGCCATTCGCAATGGCCGTCATCGGCGGCCGTCTACCTGCCGGGTGGCCGGCCCCCCCAGACCGGCGAGGTGTTCCGTCAGGTCGATCTCGGCAACTCGCTGCAATACATGGCGGATGAGGAAAAATCCGCCGCCGGCCGCGGCCGCGAGGGCGCGCTCGAAGCCGCCCGCGCCGCGTTCTACCTCGGCGATATCGCCAAACAATTCGTCGCCTTCAACAAGGCCGAGGGCGGCCTCCTGTCGGCCGACGACCTCGCCAATTACCACTCGCCGGTCGGCCCGGCCGAGCGCCGCCGCTTCGGCGACCTCGAAGTCTTCACCTGCGGCGCCTGGTGCCAAGGCCCGGTGCTGCTGCAGACCCTGGCGCTGCTCGAAGGCGCTGACCTCAAGGGCATGGGCCACAACAGCGCCGATTACGTCCACCATTTGACCGAGGCGTTGAAGCTCGCTTTTGCCGACCGCGAGGCCTACTACACCGACCCGGCGACCGGCAGCGTGCCGCTGCCGACCTTGATGTCGGAGGAATACGCCGCGGAGCGGCGCAAGCTGATCGACCCGAAAAAGGCCTGGCCGGAAATGCCGCCGCCCGGCGCGCTCGGCGCCAAGGGGCAGGTGCTGTCGGCGAGCGCGCCGAACCCGTTCCCCGAGCCCGACACTTCCTATGTCTGCGCCGCCGACCGCCACGGCAATCTGTTCTCGGCGACACCGAGCGACGGCTCATACGGCTCGCCGATCGTGCCGGGCACCGGCTTCATCCCGTCGAACCGCGGCTCGCAGTCGCGGCCCGACCCGCGCCATCCCGCCGGGGTCGCTCCCGGCAAGCGGCCGCGCCTGACCCCGAACCCGGCGCTGGCGATCAAGGGCAACGGCGAGCAGTTCATGCCGTTCGGCACGCCCGGCGGCGACGTGCAGACCCAGGCGATGCTGCAGGTGCTGCTCAACGTCTTTGTCCACGGGCAGGATGTGCAGGGCGCGATCGAGGCGCCGCGCTTTGCCAGCTACAGCTATCCGTCGTCGTTCGCGCCCTATGATTACTATCCGGGCCGCCTCAACCTCGAAGCCCGCTTCTCCGACAAAATCGCCGACAAGCTCGCCAAACGCGGCCACAAGATCGAGCGCTGGCCCGACTTTGCCTGGCTCGCCGGCGCGGTGTGCGCGATCCTCGTCGACCCCAAGCGCGGCACCCTCGAAGCCGGCGCCGACCCGCGCCGCGCCGCCTACGCGCTGGGGTGGTGATTTCTCCAAGAACCAAAATACTGCCCGTGGCCGGGCTTGGCCCGGCCATCCACGTCTTATGTCTCGCACTTTGCCAATAAAGACGTAGACCCCCGGGACAAGCCCGGGGGGGAGTTTTTTTCAGACGGTCACTTCTACCTCTCGGCCCCGCCGTAATCGAAGGTCGAGAGGCACTGGTCCCGGCCTTGCGGGTCGGCGATCGAGCCGCATTCCTGCTCATCCGGCGGGCGCGGA
Source organism: Alphaproteobacteria bacterium (assembly GCA_038228485.1). Taxonomy (GTDB): domain Bacteria; phylum Pseudomonadota; class Alphaproteobacteria; order ATCC43930; family CGMCC-115725; genus DATARH01. The sequence goes on along the minus strand of JBBRPG010000011.1, from coordinate 7,504 downwards.
AACTCGGGTTCGAGCGCACCAGCGCCTCGTACTGGTTGCTTTCGCGCACGTTCTGCCGTGCATCCCGGTTGCTCGGCTCGTCGCCGGGGCTGGCTACCGGCGCGCCCTCGTAGAAGAACACCGGTTCGCGCGGCGGCATTTCCTGCGGGTAGCTGGGCAGCGGGGGATGCACCATCGGCTGCGGCATGGGCCGGTCCGGGGCGACCAGCGGCACCGGCGCGCCCGCACCGCCGCCATCGTCTGCGGATACATCTGCGCGTGGGCCGCCAGAGGCGCCGCGAGCGCCATCGCGCACGTCGCGCCCACCGCCCATCGGGTCAACCGTTCCCTCGTCATCGGAGCGCTCCTAGCTCAGCGAATGATAAGGGTTACAACGCCCCTCGCCGGATGACCGTTCCGGTCAGCCCTCCGGCCCGCGGCGGCGAAGATCGGTATAGGCCGTCCCGTCGCGATGGGTATAGGCGGCGGGCTTGCCGCCGGCCGGCGCGATCATGTTTATATCCGGGTAGTGGGCGGCGTCGTCCGCCAGCCGGGTGCCGACCTCCAGCACGGTGGCGTCGCCGCCCGAGCGGTTCTGCAGGCAATGCCCGTTCTTGTCGCCGGCTTTAAACCCGGCGGCCTCGCCGGCGCGCAGCACTTCGTCGCCCGTGTCGCTCACCAAGGTGACCTCGCCCGACAGCACGTAGATGAACTCGTCCTGCTCGGTGTGCCAATGGCGCTGGCTTGACCACGCGCCGGGCGGCAGGCGCAGCAGGTTGACCCCGTATTGCGTCAGCCCCGCCGCGTCGCCGAGCTTGGTGCGGATCCGCGCCCGACACGGCTGGTCGAACGGCGTCGGGTAGAGCGTCCCCTCGATCGCGGGCAGCGTCGCGGGATCGATGCGTTTGGTCATGGCTGCGGCCTCCTTCCGATTGATCGACAAGCCTTGTGCTGCACTGCACAATCGGTCAACCGGATTCGACGCGCTAGCGCAGACGCGAGCCGGGGTCCATCCCCAGATAGACTCGGCCGCCGATGGGGTACCACTCCGGCGCTATCGTGACGGTCTGGCCGACGACATGCAGGTCGCGCCAGCATTCGGCCAGGCGGCTCTCGCGCTTGAACGACGTGCTGCCGCCGTGCCGGTACACTAAGTCCATCGCCTCGCGCGCGCTGTCGGCGGCGTAGACCGAGGCCAGCCGGCAACGGGCCCGTTGCTCGAGCGTGGTTTCACCTCCGGCGGCGATCGTGTTCCACAGCTCGGTGATCATCGCGTTGCGGTAGACGCGCCCGGCGTCGAGGATCGTATCGGCGCGGCCGACCGAATCCTGCACTTGGGGGCTGTCGCAGAGCAAGCCGGCGGGGCGGCCGCGCGGCTGCTTGCCCCCGGCCAGCTCGATCAGCGCGTCGATGCCGGCGCGGGCGATGCCGGTGATGACGGCGCTGTGGTGCGGCCCGACCCAGGCCTGCGCCGGCAAGGCATAGGTGGTTCCCGGCCAGCGGTTCCACTGGTTGTCGAGCGGCGCACCGGCATGGACCATCACCCGCCGTTCCGGCAGGAACACGTCGTTGACCGTCCAGTCGAAGCTGCCGGTGCCGCGCAGCCCGGCGACATCCCAGCTTCCCGGGACGATCTCGGCCTCGGCGCGCGGGAATATCCCGCGCCAGAACAGCGGCCGGCCCTCGGGGCTGCGCCGCGGCTCGCCGTTGTCAAGGATCTGGAAGCTACCCAGCATCCAGGCGGCTTCCTGGCAGCCGCTGCCGAACTGCCAGCGTCCGCTGACCCGGTAGCCGCCCGGAACCGGCACCGCCTCGCCGCCGCCCTGCACCGCGGTGCCGGCGAGGTTGGCCGGCCCGTTGCCGTAAAGCTCGTCCGTCCCCTCCGGCGGTAAACCCAGCGTGACGAGCTGGCCGATGCTGTTGTTGGCGAGGTTCCAGCCGACCGAACCGCAGCCCTCGGCCAACAGCTCGACGACGCGCAGATAGGTCAGCGGGTCGACCTCCAGCCCGCCCAGCGCGCGCGGGATCACTAGCCGGTAGAAGCCGGCTTCGCGCATCTGCTCGACCAGCGCTGCGGGCATGCGCTGCTCGCGTTCGATCTCCTCGCGGTACTGGCGGATCATCGGCCGCAGGGCGGCCGCCGCTTGCACGACGGGTTGCGCGTCGATGTCCGCCGGTATGCGCGTCTCCTGGCCCCTCGTATCGATTGGTGTATCCATTGGCTCCTCCTGCCGCCAGTCGCCATCTGCCGCGATGCGTCACGAATGGCCGCCTGCCGCGCCGATTCATCGTCCCATCGGCTACAGTTTACCCAACAGCAGCTTTGAGCAAGTAGGCGATCAGTAGCCGGTCTTCATGTCGATCTGCTGCAGCAGCCCGCCACCGGCCTCGACGCTGCGGATGTTGGCGGCGATCTCGCTCACCAGCTGGGCGACGGTCGGGCGGCGCGCGACATGCGGCATCACCGTGACCTTGGGGTGCAGCCAGAGCGGGCTTTCCGGCGGCAGTGGCTCGGGCTTCAGCGCGTCGAGCGCGGCGTAGGACAGCTGCCCTGAATCCAGCGCCGCGATCAAATCCTCGTCGACGACGTGCCCGCCGCGCCCGACGTTGATCAGCATCGCGCCCTTCGGCATCATCGCAAAGGTGCGGGCGCAGAAGATGCCGTCGGTTTCCTTGGTCAGCGGCAGCAGGCATACGGCGATGTCGGTCTGGTTGAGAAACGGTTCGAGCTGGTCCGGGCCGTGGAAGATCGGCACCTCCTCGGCCTCGCGCGGCGAGCGCACCCAGGCCGAGACCGGGAAGCCGAGCGACTTCAGCACCAGCGCCGGCGCCTTCGACATCAGGCCGTAGCCGAGAAACCCGACGCGGCGCTGCTCGGGCCGCACGATCGGCTTGCGCAGCCACTCGCGGTTGGCTTGCGCCGCGGCGTAGCCCGGCATGTCGCGGTGAAAGCGCAGGACGTGCATGACCACGTACTCGGTCATCATCGGGTCGCCGCCCGACGTCTCGATCTTGCCGAGCGGCGCTTTCGGCAGCTTGGGATGGTCGATAAACGCCTCGACTCCGGCCGAGCGGCTGAACATCGCTTTCAGATTGGGCAGGGCAGGGATGGCGTCGAAATCCGGGCGGATAAAGGCGAGGTATTCGATGTCCGCCACATCCCCGTTATCCGGCCAAATGCGGATTTCCAGATCGGGCAGCTGCTCCGCAAACGTGTCGCGCCACGCCTGGGCATTGCCGATCTGGCGGTCGAGATTGACGATGAGCAGCGCCATGCTTCCCGCCTGGGCAATCGCGTGTTGCGAGCCCGCCCCTTAAGAGTCCACGATATCGAAGAATTCGGCCGGGTAGAGCTTGGGCTTTTTAGCCGATCGCTCGCGGTTCACCGAGGGGTTTCCGGGGAGAAAGCGACATGGCAGACAAGATTCGGCTGGGCCTGATCGGCGCCAGCGTCAGGGGCACCTGGTCCTCGCGCTCCCATTTGCCGGCGCTGCAGGCGAGCGCCGATGTCGAGCTGACCGCGGTGTGCACCACGCGGGCCGAGAGCGCCGAGGCGGCGCGCCAGGCTTACGGCGCCCGGCTGGCGTTCGACGATTACCGCAAGATGATCGCGTCGCCCGACATCGACGCGGTCGCCGTCGTGGTCCGCGTGCCCTCGCACTACGAGCCGACCAAGGCGGCGCTGGAGGCCGGCAAGCACGTCTATTGCGAATGGCCGCTGGGGCGCACGACCGCCGAGGCGGTCGAGCTGGCGGCGCTGGCCACGGCCAAGGGGCTCACCACCGCCATCGGCCTGCAGGCGCGGGTCAATCCAGCGGTGATGCATTTGCGGGAGCTGGTCGCGGCGGGCTATGTCGGCGAGGTGCTGGCAATTCATGTCAGCCTGATGCGCGAGGGCGTGCTGACCCGGCCGTCGCACCGCACCTGGCAGCGCGACGCCACGCTCGGCGCCAACACGCTGACCATCGCCAACGGCCATACGATCGACGCGATGCGCTTCGTCACCGGCGATTTCGCCCGGCTGTCGGCGGTGGTGGCGACCCAGGCAAAGCAGTGGCTCGACACCGGCGCCAACACGCTGCTCGACGTCACCTCGCCCGACAACATCCTGGTCAGCGGCCGCCTCAACAGCGGCGCGGTAGCGTCGGTGCATATCGGCGCCATCCCTTACGCCGGCAGCGGCTACCGCATGGAAATCTACGGCCGTGACGGCACGCTGGTCGTCGCCGGCGAGGACTCGCCGCAATTGAGCGAGGTCGCGCTGCAGGGGGCGCAGAAGGGCAATACCTTGGCGCCGATTGCGGTGCCGGAACGCTTTACCGTCACCGCGCCCGGCACCCCGGCGGGCGAGGCGGTCAATGTCGGCCAGATGTACACGCTGTTCGCCCAGTCCATAAAAAATGGGGCGATAAAAAATGGGGCGATCCGCGAGGGCAAGGGCCAGCAGCCGGGCTTCGACACCGCGGTCGAGCTGCACCGCCTGGTCGATGCCATTCAGCAGGCTTCGGACACCGGCCGCGAGGTGACGGTCGGATAGCGGCAGGGCATCGCCGCCCGTCTGTTGCCGCCCTTCATTACCGCGTCAGCTCGGCGATCGCCTGGCTCAGCTCGTGCACCCGGTAGGGCTTGCGCAGGATCGGAAAATCGCTGAGGGCGGTTTGCGCCGCATCGCTGTACCCGGTCGCAAGCAGGATCGGCAGGTTCGGAAACCGTCGCCGGACGATCCGCGCCAGCCCCAACCCGTCGATACGCCCCGGCATGACGATGTCGCTGAACACCAGATCGATCCCGTCATGCTCGATCTCTTCCAGCGCGGCTTCGGCGTTCGGCGCCCAACGGACCGAATAGCCGAGCTGCTCCAACAGCCCGGTGCTGGCGCCGGCGACATCAGGGTTGTCTTCGACCAGCAGCACCGTGCCGGCGCCGACCACGCCGGCCTCCCGGCCCTCGGCCTGTGTCGGGCCGTCGTCCGAGCGGGGCAGATAGATTGTCAGCGCCGTGCCCGTGCCGAGCGTGCTCGCGATCTTCACCGTGCCGCCGGCCTGGTGCACAAAGCCGTGGACCTGCGAGAGTCCCAAACCCGTCCCCTTGCCGATCTGCTTGGTCGTGAAGAACGGCTCGAACACCCTGGCGAGGATGTCCTCGGGGATGCCGACGCCGGTGTCCTCGACGACGATCGCGACGTAGTCGCCGGGTTCGACGATCTCGCAGTTGCCAAGCGTCGCGTTGTGGGCCGCGATCGTCACGGTGCCGCCCTCGGGCATCGCGTCGCGCGCGTTGATGACCAGATTGACCAGCGCGATCTCGAGCTCGCCGACATCGACCGTGACCTGCCAGAGATCCGCCGCGGTGTCGGCGACGAAGCGGATATTGTTGCCGATGCCGCTGGTCAGCACCTCGCGGATCGCATCGATCCGCTCGCGCAGGTCGACGGGCTGGGGGTTGATCCGCTGGCGTCGGGAGAATGTCAGCAGTTGACGGGTCAATGTCGCGCCGCGCTCGACGGCGTGTTCGATCGCCTGCGCCGCGCGCACCGCCCGCGGGTCCGAGGCCGCGATCCGCTTAAGCGTCTGGACATGGCCGCTGATGACCATCAGCAGATTGTTGAAGTCGTGCGCCACGCCGCCCGTCAGCTGGCCCAGCGCATCCATCTTCTGCGATTCGGCGAGCTGCCGCTGCACGCGTTCGAGCGCGGCCTGGCTCTCGCGGCGTTCGCTGATGTCGCGGGTGATCTTGGCGTACCCGACCAGCTTGCCGTCGTCCTCGTGGATCGGGTCGATGACGACGCTGGCCCAGAAGAACGAGCCGTCCTTGCGCACCCGCCAGCCTTCTTCCTCATAGCGGCCGGTTTCGCGCGCGATGCGTAATGCCCGCGCCGGCCGCCCGGCGGCGCGGTCGGCCTCGGTATAAAAGCGGGAGAAATTCTGCCCGATGATTTCGGCCGGGGCGTAGCCCTTGATTCGTTCGCCGCCGGCGTTCCAGCTCGATACCTGGCCTTCGGGGTCGAGCATGTAGAGCGCATAGTCGGTGACGTTGCCGACGAGCAGCCGAAATTGGCGCTCGCTCTCCTGCAGCGCGTTCTACGCCGCTTGGCGTTCGGTAATGTCGCGGGTGATGTTGGCAAAGCCGACAAAATGGCCGTCTTCGTACAGCGCGTCGATCGCCGTCGAGGCGAAAAAACGGGTCTCGTCCTTGCGCACCCGCCAGCCCTCGGTAGCGTAGGTCCCGTCGCGCCGCGCGGTTTCGAGCGCGCGCGCCGGCTGCTCCGCGGCGCGGTCCTCCCGCGTATAGAACAGGCTGAAATGATTGCCGACGACCTCGGCGGCCCGATAGCCCTTGATCCGCTCGGCGCCGACATTCCAGTTGGTGACGATCCCTTCGGGGTCGAGCATGAAGATCGCGTAGTCCGTCACCCCCTCGACCAGCAGCCGAAAGCGCCGTTCGCTTTCGAACAGCTCTCGCGCCCGTGAAGGAATTTTCCGATTCTCCGCCATCAACCCCGTATGCCCCGGCAATCCCCCGCAACTCTTAAAGCCTGCAAATCCGGAAAGGTTCCGCGGACCCGCGACCAAGCGGATTCCCAATTGAAATGTTCTCATTGTGTTCTATGAACAAACCAGGTACGGTTGTCGCCTGACTGCATTGCGCCTTGGCTGCGGCTGTGGAATAAGGAGGGGGACATGAACCAACCCGTATTGCGCCTCTTGGACAAGGACACGATGGATAAGCAGCGGGCCTTGGACGCGGCGTTGGGCCAGATCGAACGCGCCTTCGGCAAGGGCTCGATCATGAAATTGGGCTCGCGCGAGGCGGTGATGGACGTGGATGTCGTATCCACCGGCTCGCTGGGCCTCGACATCGCGCTCGGCATCGGCGGGCTGCCGCGCGGCCGCGTCGTCGAGATCTACGGGCCGGAAAGCTCGGGCAAGACCACGCTGGCGCTGCATGTCATCGCCGAGGCGCAGAAGGGCGGCGGCACCTGCGCCTTTGTCGACGCTGAGCATGCGCTCGACCCGGCCTACGCCAAAAAGCTCGGGGTCGACATCGACAACCTGCTGATCTCGCAACCCGACGCCGGCGAGCAGGCGCTGGAGATCGCCGACACGCTGGTGCGCTCCGGCGCGATCGACGTGCTGGTGGTCGATTCGGTCGCCGCGCTGGTGCCGCGCGCCGAGCTCGAGGGCGAGATGGGCGACAGCCACATGGGGCTGCACGCCCGGCTGATGAGCCAGGCGCTGCGCAAGCTCACCGGCTCGATCTCGCGCTCGCGCTGCATGGTGATCTTCATCAACCAGATCCGCATGAAGATCGGCGTGATGTTCGGCAATCCCGAGACCACGACCGGCGGTAATGCGCTCAAATTTTACGCCTCGGTGCGGCTCGACATCCGCCGCATCGGCGCGATCAAGGACCACGACCAGGTGGTCGGCAACCAGACCCGGGTCAAGGTGGTCAAGAACAAGATGGCGCCGCCGTTCAAGGTCGTCGATTTCGACATCATGTACGGCGAGGGCGTTTCCAAGAC
>JBBRPG010000010.1:0-42119 GCA_038228485.1 Alphaproteobacteria bacterium | reverse complement strand
GGCGTTCGCACCATTCGTCGCTCGCTGCATCGGGGGTGAAGCGGCCGCGCAGCGCAAAGCCCTCGGCTTCGAGCGCAGCCAGCGGGGCGGCGATCTCCTCGATGGTAAGCCCGAGCGCCGCGGCCAGCGCCTCGCCGGCAACGGGGCCGTGGCCTTCGAGCCGACCGCGCAAAATCTCGACCAGCGCCAAATCCGGCGACCACTCGCGCTCGGCGTAGGCGGAGGGCGCGGCGATGGCCGGATCGAGGGTTGCGTCGGGCCACAGCGCGGCGAATTGCGGCAGACGCTCCGCCGCGACCCAGAGTGTCGTCTTGCCACGATGGAGCCGCGCTGCTCGGCGGGCGGCGGCGACCTCACCGAGCCACCCCGCCCAGCCCGGCGTATTGCCGACCTCGCTTGCGGCGAGAAAGCCCAGCCATACCAATGCGTCGTGCATCTCGTCGGCATTGGCCGGTTCGGGCCAGGCCTCTTCCTGTACGCGGGTGATCGCATCGGGATCGAGCCGGCCGAGATCGGCCGCATCCTCGGGCGCGAGCCAGCGGCGGGCCAGCACCGCCTGGGTGCGGCGCTCCTCAAGCGGGGCGTCGTCGAGATAGGCGTAAGGCCGCGCCGACAGCACTTCGAGCGCGAGCGGCGACGGCTCGACCAGGTCGCGGGTGACGATCTTGACCGCGCCCGACTCGATTCCGGCAAGCAACCGCTCCAGCCCGGCCAGATCCATCGCCTCCTGCAGGCAATCCTCGATCGTCTGGCGCACCAGCGGGTGGTCGGGAATCTCGCGGTCGCCCGGCACATTTTCGGCGCAGGCGAGCTGGTCGGGAAAAATCGCGACGATGAGGTCTTCGGCGTCCATCCGGGCCAGTTGAGGCGGCACCTTCTTGCCGCCGCGGAAGCGCGGCAGCGCCAGCGCCACGCCGGCGACCCAGCGCCAGCGGGTCATAAACATCGGCGCATCGAGCAGCGCCTGGATCAGCAGCGGCCGAACGCTCGCCGAATGCAGATAACGCGGCACCTCGTCGAGCGTGAAGCTGTGCGCCGTGGTCAGCGACAGGACAATATTGTCTTCGGTCGCTGCGGCCTGCAGCTCGAAATTGAACCGCGTGCAGAAGCGCTTGCGCAATGCCAGGCCCCAGGCGCGGTTGATACGGCTGCCGTAAGGCGAATGGATCACCAGCTGCATGCCGCCAACTGCATCGAAGAAGCGCTCGAACACCAGCGTATCGCGCGTCGGCAACAGGCCGAGCGTGGCGTGCGCCGCGGCGAGGTATTCGACGATCTGCAGCGCCGCCGGCTCGCTAATACCGATCTCGTCGATCAGCCAGCGCAGCGCAGCCTCTTGACCGTGGGGCAGCCGCTCCGCCAACTCCGCGCGCAATCGCGATACCGATGCCGACAGCTCATCGCTGCGGCCCGGCGCCTCGCCGAGCCAGAACGGGATGTTCGGCGCCTGGCCTTGGGCGTCCTCGACGCGAACGGTGCCGCGCTCGACGCGCTGGATACGGTACGCCGTGTTGCCGAGCTGAAAGACGTCGCCGGCAAGGCTTTCGACCGCAAAATCCTCGTTGACGGTGCCGATGACCTGGTTTTCGGGTTCGAGCAGCACCTGGTAGTCGGCGGTATCGGGGATGGTGCCCCCCGAGGTCAACGCCGTCAGCCGCGCGCCTCGGCGGCTGCGCAGCATCCGGTTGACCGCATCGTGATGGATCAGGGCGCCGCGCCGCCCGCGTCTCGTGCTGTACCCCTCGGCCAGCATGACGATGGCGGCGTCGAAATCCTCTCGCGTCAGGTTGCGGTAGGGCCATGCCCGGCGCAGCAGCGCATAGAGTCCGTCTTCGCTCCATTCGCGCGCCGCCACCTCGGCGGCGATCTGCTGCGCCAGCACATCGAGCGGCAATTCGGGTAGGGTCAGCGCGTCAAGCTCGCCGCGGCGCACGCCGTCGAGCAGGGCGGCGCATTCGACCAGCTCGTCGCGCGACAGCGGAAACAACCGGCCTTTCGGGGTGCCGCTCACCGCATGGCCGGAGCGGCCGACACGCTGCAGAAAGCTCGCGATCGACCGGGGCGATCCGATCTGGCACACGAGATCGACATCGCCGATGTCGATGCCGAGCTCCAGCGAAGCGGTCGCTACCAGCACCTTCAGCTCGCCGCGCTTCAGCCGCTGCTCGGCGTCCAGCCGCGCCTCCTTGGCGAGGCTGCCGTGATGCGCGGCGATGTGCTTGTCGCCGATCCGCTCCGACAAATGGCGCGTCACCCGCTCTGCCAGCCGGCGGGTGTTGACGAAGATCAGGGTGGTGCGGTGCGCCTCGACCAGCTCGGCCAGGCGATCGTAAACCTGCTGCCAAACTTCGCCCGACATCACCGCTTCGAGCGGCGACGACGGCACCTCGAGCGCAAGGTCGCGCGCCCGGCGATGCCCGGAATCGATGATCGCGCACTCCGGAGGCGGCAACTCGGCGTCGCCCGTACCGACCAGAAACCGGGCCACGGCCTCGATCGGCTTTTGCGTCGCCGACAGGCCGATCCGCAAGAGATCATCGCCGCACAGCGCCGCCAGGCGTTCCAGCGATACCGCGAGATGGGTGCCGCGCTTGTTGGGCGCCAGCGCGTGAATCTCGTCGACGATGACGGTTCGCGTCGTCTTGAGCATCCCGCGGCCCGATTCCGAGCCGAGCAGCAGGTAGAGCGATTCCGGTGTGGTTACGACGATATGCGGCGGGTTTCGCACCGCGCGCTGGCGCTCGGCCGGTGGGGTGTCGCCGGTGCGCACCCAGGTGCGGATATTCACTGCGGGCAGGTCTAGCGCCTTGAGTTCCTCGGCAATGCCGGCAAGCGGCGCTTCGAGGTTCTTTTGAATGTCGTTGGACAGCGCCTTGAGCGGCGACACATAGACGATCTGGGTCGCGTCTTCGAGGCCGCCTTCGAGCCCCTGCCGGACCAACCCGTCGATCGCGGCGAGAAATGCCGCCAACGTCTTCCCCGAACCGGTCGGAGCGGCGATCAGCACGTGACGCCCGGATTTGATAGCCGGCCATGCCTTTGCCTGCGCCGCGGTCGGGCCGGCGAAACTGCGGTCGAACCAGGCGGAGACCGCCGGATGAAAGAGAGCTTCAGGCGTCATGAAGACAAATATGTCAGGCCTAAGTGGGTGTCTTGCAAGCTTGGCGACCTCTTCTCACGGAGCTGGACGAGGTGATTTCCACGCTGGCGGCCGGCCACCAGCTTAAGTCTAGGTCACAGACCCACTAGCGAGCGCTCGCGGGGCGCCATAACCGCCGCCGCTCGGCGTCTCGATGACGAAGACGTCGCCCGCCGCCAGCTCGGTACGGTCGGTGCCGGTCATTATATCGCGGCTGCCATCTTCATGCTCGACCCATTGGCGGCCGAGTGCGCCGTCGGCGCCGCCGGCGAGCCCGAACGGGGCGATGTTGCGGCGGGATGAGACGATGACGGCGGTCATCGGCTCGAGAAAGCGAATGCGCCGTACCGCGCCGTCGCCGCCGCGCCAGGCTCCGGCGCCGCCGGAACCGCGGCGGATGGCGAACGCCTCCAGTCGCACCGGATAGCGCAGCTCCAGCACCTCGGGGTCGGTCATCCGCGTGTTGGTCATGTGGCTGTGGACCGCGGCGGTGCCGTCGAACCCCGGTCCTGCGCCGGTGCCGCCGCAGATCGTCTCGTAATACTGGCGGGTCGCGTCGCCGAAGATGAAGTTGTTCATCGTCGCCTGACTGCAGGCCATCGCCCCGACCGCGCCCAATAGCGCATTAACCACGGCTTGCGAGGTCTCGGTGTTGCCGGCGACGACCGCCGCGCCCGGCTGCGGCGACAGAAACGTCCCAGGCGGGATCACCAGCCGGATCGGCTTTAGGCAGCCGTCGTTCAGAGGAATGTCGCTGCCGACCAGGCAGCGCAGCGCATAAAGCACCGCCGAACGGGTCACCGCCGGCGGCGCGTTGAAGTTGTCGTCGCGCTGAGCGCCGGTGCCGGTGAAGTCGACCGTTGCGGTGCGCGCCTGGTGATCGACGGTGATGGCGACCCGCAGCGGCGACCCGTCGTCCATCGTGTAGGCGAACGACCCGTCGCCGATCCGGTCGAGCACCCGGCGCACGCTTTCCTCGGCATTGTCCATCACGTGGCGCATATAGGCGCGCACCACGTCCAGACCGAAGCGGGCGACCACGCCGCGCAGCTCCTGCACGCCTTTCTCGTTGGCGGCGATTTGCGCCTTGATGTCGGCGACGTTGATGTCGGGACTGCGCGCCGGATAGGTTGCCGACGCCAGCACATCGCGGAACTCGGCCTCTCGAAAGTGGCCGCCGTCGACCAGCAGGAAATTGTCGAGGACGACCCCTTCCTCCTCCAAAGTGCGCGAGACCGGCGGGGTCGAGCCCGGGGTGGTTCCACCGATATCGGCGTGGTGTCCGCGGTTGGCGACGAAAAACAGGATGTCGCGCCCGGCGGCGTCGAACACCGGGGTGATCACGGTCACGTCGGGAAGGTGGGTGCCGCCGTTGTAGGGATTGTTGAGGGTGACCACATCCCCCGGCTTCAAGGTCCCGCGCCGCAGCCGCAGCACCGTCTGCACGCTTTCGCCCATCGCGCCGAGATGGATCGGAATGTGCGGGGCGTTGGCCACCAGCCGGCCCTCGGCGTCGAACACCGCGCACGAGAAATCCAATCGCTCCTTGATGTTGACGCTGAGCGACGTGTTCTGCAGCACCGCGCCGGTTTGCTCGGCGACGTTCATGAACAAATTGTTGAACAGCTCGAGCAGCACTGGATCGGGCTTCGCGCTGCCGGCGGGCACGCGCGTCGCCCGCGGTTCGGTGCGCCGCAGCAGCATGTGATCGAGCTCGGTCAGCTCGGCGCACCATCCGGGCTCGACCACCGTGGTCGCGTTGGCCTCGCGGATCAGCGCCGGTCCGGCGATCCGGTCGGCCGCCCGCAAATCCGTGCGGTCGAACACCGGCGCGACATGCTCCGCGGCACCCGTCCATAAGGCGACCCGGTCCACCGGGTGAGGGCCGTTGCCGTCGCGACGGGGAACCCGTGTCTCGCGCACCGGTTCGCCGGCAGTGGTCGCCTCGACCGCCAGCGCCTCCACCACCAGCGGCCGCTGGGGCGTGGCGAAGCCGAACCGCGTACGGTGCGCCGCGGTAAACATCGGCACCACCGTGGCGGGCGCGCCATAGGGCACGGTCAACGCCGTATCGGTCCCGGCATAGCGCAGGTGAAGCACATGCCGCACCTCGATGCGCTCCGGTTCGGCGCCTTGCGCGACCAAGGCCGCACGCGCCTCCTCCGCCAGCCGCGCTGCGAGCGCGTCCAGCCCTGGCATCTCGTCCGCTGCGAACGGCGCCTCGACGGCTTGCTCGCGCATGACGGTCTGGTCGGCAAGCCCCATGCCGTAGGCCGACAGCACTCCCGCATAGGGGTGGATGAACACGGTTTCCATGCCCAGCTCGTCGGCCACCAGGCAGGCATGCTGGCCGCCGGCGCCGCCAAAGCATTGCAGCGCAAAGCGGGTGGCGTCGTGCCCCTTCTGCACCGAGACCTGCTTGATCGCGTTGGCCATGTTGCCGACCGCGACGCGCAGGAAACCCTCGGCGACCGCCCGCGGGTCCTGGACTTCGCCGGTGACGCGCGCGATCTCGCCGGCAAGGACGGCGAATTTCGCCGCGACCACCGCTGCGTCGAGCGGCTGGTCTGCCGCCGGGCCGAAGATCGTCGGGAAATGCGCCGGCTGAATCTTGCCGACGCAGACATTGGCGTCGGTCACGGTGAGCGGGCCGCCGCGGCGGTAGCAGGCAGGACCGGGATCGGCGCCGGCCGAGTCGGGGCCGACGCGAAAGCGGGCTCCGTCGAAATGCAGGATCGAGCCGCCGCCCGCCGCCACCGTATTGATCGCCATCATCGGCGCGCGCATGCGCACCCCGGCCACCTGGGTCTCGAAGGCGCGCTCGAACTGGCCGGCGTAAAGCGCCACGTCGGTCGAGGTGCCGCCCATGTCGAAGCTGATGATCTGGTCGAACCCGGCGGCGGCGGCGGTGCGCGCCGCGCCGACAATGCCTCCGGCCGGCCCCGACAGGATCGCGTCCTTGCCCTGGAAGCCGGCCGCATCGGCGAGGCCGCCGCTCGATTGCATGAAATAGAGGCGCACGCCCTCGAGCTCAGCCGCGACCTGGTCGACGTAACGGCGCAGGATCGGCGAGAGGTAGGCATCCACCACCGTCGTGTCGCCGCGGGGCACCAGCCGCAGCAGCGCGCTCACCTGATGGCTCGCCGAGACCTGGACAAAGCCGGCCGCCCGCGCCAAGGCGGCGAGACGGCGCTCATGCTCCGGAAATTTCCACGCATGCATCAGCACGATGGCGCAGGCGCTGATGCCCGCCGCGCGCGCCTCAGAAAAGGCCTGGGCGGCGCCGGCCTCATCGAGCGTTTCGATCTCGCTGCCATCGACGCCCACCCGGCCGCCGATCTCGACGACGCGCTCGTAAAGCATGCTCGGCAAGCGGATATTGAGGTCGAACAGGCGCGGCCGCGTCTGGTTGCCGATCCGCAGCGCGTCGGCAAATCCGCGATTGACCACTAGGAGGGTGCGCTCGCCCTGCCGTTCGAGCAGCGCGTTGGTGGCGACGGTGGTGCCCATCTTGACCGCCTCGACCGTACCGGGCGGGATGTGCGCATCGAGCGGCAGCCCGAGCACCGTCTTGATGCCGGCGATCGCAGCATCGCGGTAGCGGCCGGGGTTCTGGCTGAGCAGCTTATGCGTCGAGAGGCGGCCATCCGGCGCGCGGGCGACGATGTCGGTAAAGGTGCCGCCCCGATCGATCCAGAATTGCCAGCCGGCGCTTCCTGCTTCCTTACGCATTCATTGCCGCTCCACGATCCGTTCTCGGCGGGCAGATCGTAGCACCAAGTGGTGGCCGCTGGCGTAACAACCCGGTCAATCGGCTAAGCACGACGGTGCTTCCGCCAGCTTAAAATTTGAAGGTGAGATTTGCGTCGAGGAACGTCGTCGTCCTTCCGCCCGCGGCGCGGATTGCGCCGCCGGGGTAGAAGATGCCGAACTCCGCCAGGGCCAGCAGGTGCGGCGTGATCGTCCAAGTGACGCGCAGATCGGACTGACGGCCGATCGAACGGCCCGGGGTCAGCACGGTCACGGCGTAGTTGTTCTGGCCGTTGCCGCCCGGCCAGGGCGCTCCGGTATAAATCGCGTCGGCCTGCGAATAGCGCCACAGGAAGGAATAATAGTACTCGACGGTGACCGTCCCGGTTGGCGACACCCGGAGCCGCGGTGCGATGTCGTAAAAATTGGTCGGGGCGAATTCGTTGTTCGGCACAAAGTACTGCGTGTTCGCGTACATCGGCTGATAGGTGTGCATCGTGCCCGACGCGGTGCTGGCGCCGCCGGAGGCCATGTCGATATGGCCGCCGATGCGCGGCTTCCACGGCAGATCGTGAAAGGTGTAGCCGGTATCGGTGTTGAACGCGAAGGCATCGACCCGCAAGCCCGCGTAGCTGCCGAGCTGATAAGCGCCCTGCCAGTCGTAATCGACATCGCCGATGCTGCCGTAGTAGCGCAGCCCGAGCGTGTTGCGGTGATCCTGGCTGCTGATAAATCCCGCGCCGGTGGCGGCGACGATCCGGGCGCCGGTCAGGAAGGCTCGATCGTCGTAGATCGCCGAGCCCGCGCCGTTGGCGAAGGGGCTGGAACGCCAGCCGAAATAGAATAGGTCGATCGTGCCCGTCGCTTCAGTCTCGGCCAAGACGAATTTGGGCAGATCGTAGCTGCCGTAGAGGCCCCATAAATTGGTGTGGGCATTGTCGCGCTCCTGCAGCACGCCATTGGCAAAAATCACGACATTGTAGGCGAACGCATCGAGCCGTGCGTCGCCCCAATCGCGATAGAGGCGAAACCCGTCGAACACCGGCGACGGCAGATTGGTCGACACGTTGGCGCGCACCTGCAGGTTATTGCCAAAGAAAATCTCCTGCCGGCCGATCCGCAATCCGGTGTTCGCCCCGTCGAGGACGTCGTAGATTTCCGCGAAACCGTTGACTAGGCCGAGCTCGGCGCGCTGATTGCCCGGTATCGGCGAACCGGCGTCATGGCCCGTCTGTTGCCCGTGATACAGCTCGCTGTAAACCCGGAAATTGTCGCCGACATGAAGGTCGGCGCCGAGCTCGTAGCGCTGCTTGTAGAGTTGGTTGCTGCTGACTCGGGTCGCCGGGGTCAGGATGGGTGCGCCGCCCGCGACGCGGGAGGGAGTCGCCGCCGTCGCGATCGCAAAGTTCTTGTGATCGGTGTTGTCGTAACGAAAACGGATTTCGCCGTTCAGCGTCAGATAGGCAAACCCATCGGGAGAGAGAGGAATAAACTTGAACGGGTCGAACCAGTCGGAGGATGGGGTCGGGTCACGCAGATAGGCGTAATCCTCCTCGTACCGGGCGACGAATGAATTGCCGCGTCCCGGTCCCTTGCCTCTGTAAAACAGCTTTTCGCCTGGGTTGAGTGGCGCGGCCTCGGTCGCGGTCGGGCGCGGCAATTCGGGGCTCTCCTGCGCCCGCACCGCGCTGTCGGTCAGCGACCACAAGTAGATGCTGACGGTGACGAGAACTTTCAGCCCAACAGGCCGCCGCCTCGCGACGGCGAGCACCATGCGCCTGCCGATTAGCGAGCGCCGGTATACGCAATCCGCCAGATCGTGCCGCCGGTGTCGTCGGCAACCAGCAGCGCGCCATCCTTTGCCACCGCGAGCGCGGCGGGGCGACCCCAAACCTCGGCGCGGTTCTCGCCGGACGCCCAAAAGCCGGTGGCGAAATTCTGGTAATAGCCTTCCGGTTTGCCGTCCTTGAACGGCACGGTCACCACCTTGTAGCCGGTCGGCACCGAGCGGTTCCACGAGCCCTTGAGCGCGACAAACAGCTGACCCTTGTATCCGGCCGGAAACTGGTCGCCCTCGTAAAACACGAGATCGAGCAGCGACGAGTGCGCCTCGAACAACAGGTCGGGAGTGATCGCCGCCTTCACCTTGTCGGGCGCAAGCTGGGCAAAGCCCGGCTGCGGGTTCTTGCCGATATAGGAATAAGGCCAGCCGTAGAAACCGCCCTGCTGGACGCGGATCAGGTAGTCGGAGGGAAGGTTATCGCCGAGTCCGTCGCGCTCTTGCACGGTCGCCCACAAATCGCCCGTCTCCGGTTGGAAGGCGAGTGCCGTGGCGTTGCGCGTACCGGACGCGTAGGTCATCTGGTTCGAGCCATCGGCATCGAAGCGCTGGATCGTCGCCTTCGGCTCGGGTTCGACGCCGAGGTTGCCGGAGGAGCCGACGCCGACGAACAGCGCTCCGCTTTTCGGGTCGATCGCGAGACCGCGGTTCTGATGGCCCTGAACGATGCCGAACACGCCTTTCCGGGTGATCATCTCGGCGCCGTAGGCGCCCTGGATCGGCTTGCGCTGTTCCGGCGGAAGCTGGTCGGCGCGCTGCACCGGGACGGGGCGGCCGGCACGGTTCGCGCCGACAACATGCGGCACCTTCCAGATGCCGTCCTGGTCCGTGACGAGAAGGTGGTCGTCCTGCCAGGCAAGCCCATAAGGCTTGTTGAGATCCTCGACATGGCGATCGATCCACACAGCGTGGCCGGTCCCGTCGTCGCGCAGCAATGTCAGGTAACCCGGGCCCTGCTCGGCGACCAAAACGTCGCCGTTGGACAGCACGAGCAGGCGGCGAGGGTTGACCAGCCCGGTTGCGAAGGGCGTAGCGACGAAACCCTCCGGCACCTGCAGCGTCTGTTCGCTGAACGGCACGGTCAGCGATCGGTTGGTCACGATCTGGCTGCTCTTGGGTGCCGGCAGGTCGGCGGGATCGATGTGGAAGCGCCGGCCGATCTCGTGCTGGGCCTGGAAATTTTGCGCCAGCAGATCCGCCGCCGGCTCGGCCGCGGATATCGCTCGGGGCCCTAGCGCGACGTAGGAGAGTGCAACCGCCCCGACTGCCAACGCCGCCAATATAACGGGCGAGCGATTCGAGTTTTTCGCCATGGCTGTTATCCTGCGTCTGTCTGGCAAGGTTACCTACAGATCGTCAAGCACCCTCGGAACGATATTGATGTCGGCGTAGTTTCCGCCCGCAACGACAGTAGGTCGAGTCGAATTTTGCCGGCAAATCCGCGGCTGTCACGACATCGGAGAACGACGGCTGAGGATTGAACCCGCGGTTCGTTGGGAGGGGATAACCGCTATAGGCGTCAGGCGATCGATCGGGGACGACCGTGGACACGAGCGGCAACCGGCCGCTGTTGCCCCCCAGGCCGGCCTTGGCGGTAGTCCGGCCGCCTGGCCGGATGTGGTGGCTATGGCCGGCGCAGCCCGCGCGACAGCGATGGGCTAGCGACCCGCCAACCTTGTCGTTAATGGGATATCTCAGGATTGCAGCGCGTCAAAGGCGCTGCCGACGGCTGGCCAATTTATGGCCGCCATGAACGCGTCGACATAGGCGGCTGCCGTTGCGCCGTAATCGATGTGATAGGCGTGCTCGTACATGTCGAGTGCCAGAACCGGGCAGCCGCCGGCAAGCGTCATGGTGTGATCCATCGCCCATTGGTTGACGAGCTTGCGATCACGCGGCGACCAGGTCAGCAGCACCCATCCCGACCCCCCGCGCAACGCCTTCCCCATTGCTGAAAACTCAACGGCCCAGCGAGCCACGCTGCCAAAATCTCGGATCAGCGCTTCCCGCAGCTCGCCTTCAGGTGCGCCGGCTTCGCCAAGCGAGGCGAAAAACAGTTCGTGCAGGATCATCGAGTTGGTGGCGATCAGCTCTTCGCGCTTGAGCCCGTTGACAAGGAAACCGGGTGCCGCCGCAAAATCGAGTTCAAGCAGCTGCGCCGTGATCGCATTCAGCCGGTTGACCGTGCCTCCGTAATTATTCTCGTAATGGCTGACGAGCAGTTTCTTCGACATCCCCTCGATCCGCGTCGGATCGCAAGGCAGCGGCTTTAGCGCGTAAGTCATGGCTTTCCCCTACGGGTTTAGTTTCAGCAATCGTATGGTGACGTGAATTGTTCGGGCTATTCAGGCAGGTACATGATCGCCGCCGCGACCTCGGCATTGATCGGATGCCGCGTCTCTCGCATGACGTAGCTTGCGGCATATGCCGAAGAAGCAGTGTCGTTCCGCATTTGCTTTGCCGCGGATGGGCCACTTGCGCGGGTGTCCCAGCTAACTATCAGCGCACGCAGCGCAGCCAGCGGGATCGAGCGAAGCGACGCCTTCATGCGCCGCTTCTCCACCAAGTCCGTGAAGACCCAATTCATCGATTTGGGCTCGCCGGTTCCTTGATCTTAAGCAGCGCGAGAACATTGGCACCGCCGTAGACACCAAAGCCGATAGCGATCCCGATGAACACTCCGACCGCACCTGCATTTAGTAGGTGCACGGCGAATAAAGCGGCGCCGGCACTGACCGCCAGCCGAAGACCGTTCGCCGCGACCGTGGCAACCGGTCGGCCCACGCCTTGCGTGGCGAAATAAAGCGCCATCCCAAGGCCGTAGAGGCCGTAAATCGGTCCCA
Organism: Alphaproteobacteria bacterium; assembly: GCA_038228485.1. Lineage (GTDB taxonomy): Bacteria > Pseudomonadota > Alphaproteobacteria > ATCC43930 > CGMCC-115725 > DATARH01. The sequence goes on along the minus strand of JBBRPG010000010.1, from coordinate 30,547 downwards.
CAATTTGGAGATATAGAGCGCCGACACCGACGATCCTGTCATCGCTGGTAAAGAGACCCATCCACAAACCGGGGAAGAGGGCGACGACCAACCCGATCGATGCGCACGCAGCCCCGACGGTTGCCCCTCCCGTCCAGGCGATCCGGCGGGCGCGGCCATACTGTTTAGCGCCCCAGTTGGTGCCGACCATCGCGACGATCGCAGTGCCGAAACCGAAGGCTAGCGGGATAAGGATATATTCGAGGCGCGCGCCCATCGCGTAGCCGATGGCCACTTCTCTTCCAAGGTGACCGGCGATCCCGGTCAGCAGCACGACGGACAGGTTGGTGATGGTCACGTTGATCAAACCCGGCACGCCGACTTTGAGGATGTCGGCAAAAAGTCCCCACTGCACGGGTACGCCGCGAAACACTAAAGTGACGAGCGAGCGGGGCGAGCGCAGGTAAGCGACCAGCACTAGGCTGCCGGCGCCGAACGGTATGATGAGGCCCCAACCGGCGCCGGCCGGACCGAGGGCTGGCATCGGGCCCCATCCGAAAATCAGCACGGGCGAGATGAGAATGTGCGCGATCACGCTGCCGACGATGACGCCGGCGGGCAGACCCATGTTGCCTGTCCCTCGCACCGCGCTGCCGAGCAGATTCAGCATACAGATCGACACGGCGCCGCTAAACGCCACGTTCGCGTAGGCAAGACCGGCCGACAACATGTCGCCGTGCCCGCCCATCCAGCGAAAAACGAAGGGGGCGCCGAGCAACAGGACTGTCGAGAACGCCGCCGCCAGGCCCAGGGCAAGAAGGAAAGCATGAAAGACCAGCGCGTCGGCGACATCGCGCTTGCCGGCGCCGAGCGCGCGGGCGATGGCGGACGAGACGCCGCCACCCATGCCGCTCGCTGCGGTGTGCTGGATCAGCATCACAAACGGGAAGGCGAGCGACACGCCGGCGAGCGCGTCCGGACCGAGGCGGCCGACAAACAGTCCGTCGAACGTAATCATGCCGGCAATCGCCAGCAGATTTAGAATGTTCGGTGCAGCGAGCCGCAGCAGCGTGGACAGGACTGGGGCTTCGAGAAGCAATTTGGTTCGCGCGGCAACCGGTCGGGCGGCGGGCGACCTCGTCGCGACAGTCGGCAAAGGCGCTGATAGGGTGTTGGCAACACTTCGGTCGCTCATAAGCGCTCCTCCCCACACGAGGGTGGAGCAGCGCTTGAGACAAAAGCGTCCTCAAGAATCGGGCGGCTGCATCGGAGCCCGATGGCGCTTCGACGTCCGAAGCTCCGCTGATTTATCTCCCGGTCGGAATTATCCGCAATCCATCATTTCTAAAGATGATATTAGATAATCTTATAAGCTAGGAGCCTGGTTCCAATAGCGCTGGCCGCTGGCTTATGGCCACTACTCGCAACGGACGAATGCCTTGCTCGCGGCGCATGTCTTTTATAGGATATCATTAGTTTTTCTCATGAAAGATTTGCGATGCCGCGTCGTTTGCCGCCGCTGAACGCCCTCAAAGCCTTCGAGGCTGTGGCGCGAAGCAAGAGCGTCACGCGAGCGGCGGAAGAGTTGAGTGTCACACAGGGCGCCGTGAGCCAGCAGGTCAAGGCGCTGGAGGACACGCTCGGCATCAAGCTTTTCAAGCGCGAGCGCCAGCGGCTGGTCATTACCGAGGCTGGCCGCGAATACCTTGCAGTGGTCCGCGATGCGTTCGATCAGATCGCCGGGGGCACCGAACGCATCGTGCAGCGCCAAAGGTCCAGTGTTCTGACAGTCAGTACGTCACCGGATTTTGCTGCCAAATGGCTCGTATACCGGCTCGGTCGGTTTGCAGAGACCCATCCGGCGATTGATCTCCGAATTTCGGCAAGTATGCATCACGTCGACTTTGCCCGCGAGGATGTTGATCTTGCGGTTCGTCACGGCGACGGCGATTGGGCCGGGCTTGACGTCGTGCGCCTTTGTTCCGAGCAGCTTTTCCCGGTTTGCAGCCCCAAGCTTATCGCGGGACGCAACCGCATAACCACCGCGTCGGATTTGTTGAACTTTCCGCTGTTGCGTCTCGATGACTGGAAGACCTGGACAAGATGGTTTGAAGCCGCCGGCGTCACCGATCCCGTTGCCCACGGTCCGGTTCTGAACAGTGCGAGCATGTTGATCGATGCTGCTGTCGACGGCCAAGGGGTCGCGCTTGCCCGCACGGCGCTTGCCGCCTGGGATATCATCAACGGTCGTCTGGTAAGGCCAATTGACGTGTCTTTGAGAATGCCCAACACGTACTGGATCGTCTGTCCGAAGGTGACTTCGCGCGCACCGAAGATAGCCATGTTTCGGGATTGGTTGTTGGCCGAGGCGAGCGAAGATGCGCGCTGCCTAACGCGCCATTCGAGGCCAGACGGTCGAACCGCGAGATCGGGTGGCGTCCGGTCCTTCGCCGATGCGCGCGCCGATGGCGAGGCTCGGTACAAAACGGGGTTCCCAGATAGCGTTTGACACATGGAAGACGCTGACTTAGGGCTGCCCGGGATCATTTCACAACTGGTCGAGAGCTTTCAGTGCGGGACCATCCGATACGAATAATGCGGCGTGCCTGCGCGGTGGTGTTGTTGCTCGCCACTGTTGTGTGGGCGTCGCCCTCGCAAGCGCTGGACACGGTCAGGATTTCGGCGTTTCAGGGCTCCTTCGTGGCATTGCCGCTCTATGTCGCCCAGGCTTTCAAGCTGTTTGAAAAGCATGGCGTCGAGGCCGAGCTGATCTACGGCACCGGTATCCAGGTGACCAACATCCTGGTCGGCGGCTCTGCCGATTTCGGCGCCTTTGCCATCGAGCACGGCATCACCTTGTTGGGCAAGAATCAGGACCTTCGGTTGCTGGTCGTCTGCCAAGGTCCCACGCCCTATGGCCTGATCGTGCGCAACGATGTGCCGACGCCGAATCTCGGCAAGCCTTATCCCGAGATGCTGAAGGATCTGAAGGGGCTGAAGATCGGCGTGTCCACCATCGGGGCGGGGACCGATACGATGCTGCGCTATCTGCTCCGCCAGGCCGGCATCGCGCCGTCCGAGGTGCAGATCCTGCCGGTCGGCGGCGTGGGCCCGCAAGTGGCCGGGATCAAAAACGGGGTGATCGACGGGGCTCTGTCGTTCGAGCCGGCTCAATCCGAAGCGGTCGACGGGCTGAAGATCGCCAAGATGGTGCTCGACATGGAGGCCGGCGAGGGGCCGGAGATGTTCCGCGATTACGCCTATAACGGGGTGTGGACGACCGGCGCGTACCTGAAAGAGCAGCCCGATCGCGCCCGGAGCGTTATCGCGGCGGTCGTCGATGCCGAGACGATGATCAGCGACCCCGCCCATACCGACGAAGTTCTCAAGATCGCGGTCGACAACATGCACGGGATCGACCCGGCGCTGCTGCGCAGCTATCTCGTCAAGTACCGCAAAATATTTCACCCAACCGCGACACCCTCGCAAATCGAGCATGTCGAGACCTTCCTGCAGGACTCCAAGCTGCTGAGCCAGCCGATCCCCTACGACAAAGTCGTCGCGACCGATCTGATGCCGCAGAAATTCACGCCGCCGAGCGACCATTGAGCATCCGGCGATGAGCGAGGCGAACCCCTCGGCCCCCGGCGCTACGCTCGTTGCCGATGGCGGCGCGACCGCGGTTGCGGACGGCGATACCTTTCGGCGGCGGGTGATCATCGCGCGAACGGCGGTTTGCGTCGGGGCGCTGGCGATGTGGCAGGGCGCAGTCTCGGCCGGCCTGATCGACCCGCTATGGGTCAGCAGCCCGGTTCTCGTCACGGTGGAGTTGTGGCGTTTGTTGGTCAGCGGGGAGCTGGTGACGGACGTGTGGATGACCGTGTCGGAAGCGCTGATCGCCTTTGTCGTATCGTCGTCGCTGGGCATCGTCACGGGCCTGTTGCTGGCCCGTTCGCCGTTCTGGGATGATGTCATGGCGCCGATCATTGTCGCGCTGAACAGCCTGCCCCGCATCGCTTTGGCGCCGCTGATCATCCTGTGGTTCGGGGTCGGTGTCGTGGCCAAGGTGGTCACGGCCTTTACGCTGGTCTATTTCATCCTGCTGGTGAACACGCTGGGCGGTGCCAAGAACGTCGACAACGACATCATGACGATCGCCCAGCTGATGGGCGCCTCAAAGCGCGACCTGCTGTGGAAGGTCACCTTGCCGTCGGCCCTGCCGTGGATATTCGCAGGGCTCAGCATCGCGCTGACCTATTCGCTGCTCGGGGTCATCGTCGCGGAGATCCTGGCCTCGAACCAGGGGCTTGGCTACCTGATCGCGAGCAGCGCCGGCAATTTCGACACCGCCGGGGTATTCGCCGCATTGGTCGTGCTCGTCGTCATTGCCTGGCTGTTCAGCACGGGCATGCGCAAGATCGAGGGGTGGCTGTTGCGCTGGAAACCCTCGCTAACCAGCGCCTGAGCGGCAAGGCTTGACCGTGCCCGAACCGAAAATCCGCCTCGTCAATATCGGCATCACCTTTCGCCCGCGCGAGCGCGAGCCGGTAGTGGCGGTGCAAAACATCTCGCTGACGGTGGAGGAGGGCTCGATTGTCACCGTCGTCGGCCCGTCGGGCTGCGCAAATCGACGATCCTCAATGCGGTCTCGGGCCTCCTGACCCCGAGTTCCGGCTATGCGGAAGTCGGCGGCCAGCGCGTCAGCGGCATCCGCCACGATGTCGGCTACATGTTTGCCCGCGACGGCATGATGCCCTGGCGCACGGCGATCCGTAACGTCGAGTTCGGCCTTGAAGTGCGCGGTGTCGCGGATCGGCACGAGGTTGCCCGCGACTGGCTGCGCAAAGTCGGCCTCGAAAAATTCGCAGGCCACTACCGGCATGAGCTATCGCAAGGGATGCGCCAGCGGGTGGCCGTTGCGCGGACGTTCGCGATCGATCCCGACGTGCTGCTGATGGACGAGCCGTTCGGCGCGCTCGACAGCCAGACCCGGTTGCTCCTGCAGGAGCTGTTCCTGTCCGTGTGGGAAAGCACCCGCAAAACCGTTCTGTTCGTGACCCACGACCTGCACGAGGCGATCTTTTTGTCCGACACTGTCATCGTGTTCACCAACCGGCCGGGCCGGGTCAAATCCGTCATTCCGATCGACCTGCCGCGGCCGCGCCTGCCGCCGGCGGAGTTGGCGATGGCCACCGACTTCCGCGACATCTACGCCCGGATTTGGAGCGATCTGCGCGACGAGGTTCGCGTCTTCGAATAATCGGCTCGCCGCGACGGAGCCGCGGCGATAGCGAGCGGCGGGCTTATCGCGATACCCAGCCTCGGCAAAACGCGCCACACAAAATCGTGCGAGCATGTCCGAGGCGTTAAGCCACTCGGTCACCCTGCTTGATCTCCCCCGTGCGGTTGTCGGCCGCGGGGAGCATTTGGACGGGTCGCGGGTGACGACGATGTCGTTACCGCGTGTCTACCGCGGCCGCACGATCGGAAACGATCGTCAGCAGGCCCGATAGCCCGGTAATGTCGAAAGTCTTGGCTACCATCGGCGAAAGGCCGCACAAAACGAAGGTAATGCCGCTCGCTCGGCACTGCTTGGCGGTCTTCAACACCACCCGCAGCCCAGCGCTCGAAATATAATCCAGGGTGGAGAAGTCGAAGATGACGCGCCCGGTAGCATCGGAGACCGCTTGTTCCGAGATTTCTTCAAAATTGAAGGCAACGATACTATCGATGCGCTGGCGCGGAACAACGATGATGTCGTTCCCTTGCACTTCGCGATCGATCATGGAAACGCGCTCGCTCAAATCCGCTCGGGCCACATCGAGAATGCCTCAATGCTCTGGGGAGAGATTAAGCCGGAAATGAGACGGGGATGAAGACTTTTTCGCAGTTTGCGCCTGGCCGGGCATTATCCTGCACGCGATCACGGGCCGTTAAAATCGCGTGATCCGACGGTCGACTTCGCTCATGATGGCGGGGCGATTTCCGGAAGTGGCCGCACCTTTGATGGACGTGCGTGAATTCGGATCCCCGACGCCGGCGCAGACGCTCGCGCTGATCCCGCGCGGGTTCGACCGAACGCGCATTCGCCCCTTGCTGCAGTTTATCGGCGATGCCGCGTGTTACGCGGGGGCGCTGTCTGCGACGGTTTTGCTGGGGCCGCTGTGGCTCCGGCTGCTGGCGGCAATCGTCGCCGGTCTGATATTGGCCCGCTTGGTCGCACTTGGTCACGAAGCGGCGCACGACGCTTTGACCGCGTCAGGTCGCCTCAATTGGATGGTTGCCCGCTGGGCGCTCGCCTGTGCGCTCGTCCCGTTGGCGACCTGGCGCTATGCGCATCACTTGCATCATGCCTTTCTGCGGGTACGCGATCGCGACTCGTTGTGGCGCCCGCCGGCGCTGGACGAATGGCGCCGTTGGGCAGCCGGGCGGCGCGCCTTTTTTCGCGTCAAATACACGATACCGGGGATAGCCCTGGAGTGGTGGGAAGGCTGGCTTCGTTTCCACGTGCACCCGTCGGCGGCCTGTTTTGGACAGCGCCCGCGGCGTGTGCGTCGCGATCAACTGTTCGTCGCCGCATTCCTGGTGGTCGAGGTGGCGCTGTTGTTTTTGTTGCAGTTCACGGCGCTGCCGGAGCGGCAACCGATCCTGGACGCGGCCGCAGTCCTTTTCTTCGGATTGATTATTCCGCAATACATCTCGTCACTGTTCGTCAGCGCGGTGGATTTGGTGACCCACACCCACCCCAGCGTCCCGTGGCGCGAGACGGGGCATGACGGTAACGGTCCCCAGTATTCGGCGCTTCGGGCAACCGTCCATGTCCGACTGCCGCGGTTCATGGAGTGGGCGACCTACTACGTCACGGCGCATTCCGCACACCATGTCGACCCGCGGCTGCCGCTCCACAACAAGGGCCGCGCGCAGGCGGTGTTGGAGCAAAACCACCCGGGGCAGCTATTGGTCGAGGATTTTTCGTTGAGCTATCTGCGCTCGGTGTTGCGCCGTTGCCGGTTGTTCGACTACCAGAACGGCACGTGGGTCGATTTCGACGGGCGGCCGACATCCACGGCCGATGCTTAGCGGAGCAACGGAGGAAGTCGCGATTATCGGGATCGGGTGCCGGCTCCCTGCCGGCATCGAAACCCCGAAGGCACTATGGAATCTGCTGGTAACCGGCGGCGACGGGATAACCGAGATTCCGGAGTCGCGGTGGAGTAGCCGCTTTTATCACCCCGATCCCGCGGTAGTCGGCGCGTCCTACAGCCGCTGGGCCGGATTGGTCGAGCATCCCGAAGAGTTCGACGCGGCGCTCTTTGGCATCTCGCCGCGCGAGGCGCAGCGTCTCGACCCCCAGCAGCGATGGTTTCTCGAAGCGACCTGGCGCGCCCTGGAGGATGCGGGCCAACGGCTGGAGGATTTGCGCGGCCGTTCGGTTGGGGTCTTTCTCGGATGTTCGAGCTCCGATTACGGCGACATTCAGCGCCGCTGGCCGCACCTCATCGAAGCGCATACGAACACCGGCTCGGCGGTCAGCCTAGTGGCAAATCGGGTCTCCTATACCTTCGACTTCCGTGGACCCAGCTTGGCGGTCGATACCGCCTGTTCTTCGTCCCTGGTAGCGCTCGATCTGGCGCTGCGGGCAATCCGCAGCGGGCAATGCGAGATGGCGGTCGTCGGCGGGGTCAACGCGCTCTTCATGCCGGAGGCGAGTATCGGCTTTGCGAAGGCGTCCATGCTGTCGCGCGACGGACGCTGCAAGGCGTTCGATGCGCGCGCGGATGGGTATGTCCGCGCCGAGGGCGCCGTCGCGCTGCTGCTGAAGCCGGCGGTGGCGGCTCTGGCGGAAGCAGACCGCATCTATGCTTCCGTCGTGTCGACCGCCGTCAATCAGGATGGCCGTACCGCCGGCCTCACGGTCCCGAGCGAAACGCAGCAGCGTGCGCTGCTGGACGTCGCGTTTGCGGAAGCGGGGCTCGACCCCGCTTGGGTTGCCGGCATCGAAGCGCATGGCACGGGGACTCCCGTCGGAGATCCGATCGAGGCGCGCGCTTTGGGAGGCTACTTCCGCGACGAGCGCTCGGCCGAGGCGCCTCTTTGGATCGGCTCGGTCAAGACCAACCTCGGGCATCTTGAGCCTGCATCGGGCGGCGCCGGACTGATCAAGCTCGCGCTTTGCCTCGAACGCGGCCGAATGGCGCCGAACCTCCACTTTCACGAGCCAAATCCCCAAATCGATTTCGCCGGGCTCGGCTTGCAAGTGCCGACAACGATGCAGGAATGGACAACTGCACCCGACGGCCGCCGTTACGGCGGCGTCAATTCCTTCGGGTTCGGTGGAACGAATGCGCACGCGGTGCTGGCTTCCGCACCTCCGCAAGACCGCGTTGTCTCCAGGGCATCCGGGCCCATCATCTGGCCGCTATCCGCGCGCAGCGAGGCCGCGCTTGCGGTCGCGCTGACCGAAGCACAATCGTTCTGGAGCGAGACTGACGAGGCCGACCTGCCGCGCCTCGCCCAGGTGCAGGCGCGCCGCCGCAGCGCGCATTCTTATCGCCTTGCGCTGGTGGCCGGCGACAAGGATCAGCTCCGGGAAACGGCCGCGCGCCTCGATCCGGCAAAAGCCGCCCGCCGGGTTTCCCAATCCTCGACCCGTTGCCTTTTCGTGTTCTCCGGCCAGGGCAGCCAGTGGCATGGCATGGCGCGCGATCTGGCCGATGTGGGATCGGCCGCGCAAGACATGGCGATGCGGATCGACCGACTGATGCCGCCTGTCGCGGGGAGGAGACTGCTAAAGGCGCTTTGCGACCCCGACCCCGCTCATTGCGATCGAACCGATGTCGTCCAGCCCCTGCTGTTCGCGCAGCAGCTTATGCTTGCCGTACAGCTAACCGAATGGGGGATCGAGGCGCACGCGGTCTGCGGCCACAGCGTCGGCGAGGTCGCGGCGGCCTGCTGGGCCGGCGCGCTCAGCCTGGAGGACGCGGTGACGGTGGTTCACCATCGCAGCCGGCTGCAGGAGCGGCGGCAAGGCAGCGGAGGCATGGCCGCCATCGGTCTGCCGGCGGCGGCGGTGGCAGATCGTCTCGCTCGCTATGGCGACCTGCACCTCGCCGCGGTCAACTCACCCCAATCGACGACGGTCGCCGGCGATAGCGAGCAGCTCGCAGCGTTCTGCGAATCGTTGCAGGCCGAGGATGTCTTCGCTCGCACCTTGACGATGCCCTACGCATTTCACTGCCCGCATATGGACGGGTTGGACGGCGAGTTGGAGGCGGCGCTTTCGCATATTGTGCCGCGACCGGGGACTCTGGCCTTTTTTTCGACAGTGACGGGCGCCGAGTTGTCCGGGCCGGCACTCGATGCAAGCTATTGGTGGCGCAATCTGCGCGATCCCGTTCGCTTCGGCGACGCGGTCGCGGCAGCCGCCGGCGCCGGTCACCGGTTTGTGCTGGAGCTAGGACCGCAACCCGGCCTGTTGCGGGCCGTCGCCGAAACACTGAGCGCCGACGGCGCCGCCGAGATGGTCGCGACGTTGCAGCGCGACGTGCCCGCCCGGCTAGCCCTGGCGGACACTGTGGCACAGGTTTGGGCCCGCGGCGTCGCACCCAATTGGGCCGCTATTTACCCGCAAGCATGCCGGCACGAGGACATTCCGGGCCATCCCTTGCTGCGCCTGCCGCACTGGCTTGAGGCGCCCGCGATCGCTGCCTACCGAAAAGAGGCGGCGTCTCACCCCCTGTTGGGCTCGCGCCTCTACGGGAGCGGCGCCTGCTGGGAGCTCATGCTGGACACGGCGCGGTGGCCAGATTTGGCGGACCACCGCATTCGCAGCGAAGTCGTGTTCCCGGCGGCCGGTTATACCGAAATGATGCTCGGCGCCGGCGCGCAGCTGTTCGGCTCCGTGCCGCTGGTCATTTCGCACCTGCAGATCGAACGCATCCTGGCGGTGGACAGGCCGCAGCTCGTCCGCACGACGTGTGACGAGCGCAGCGGCCGCGTCACCATCGTCAGCGAGCCGGAACTGCCCGGCGAGCCATGGCGGCGTCATGCCGAGGCGCGCGTCCTCCCAGCCGCCGGGGAAGTGTGGGCTCCGCCCTTTCCGGAGTCGAACTCCGGCGATGCGGTCTCGCTCGACGCCGTTTATCGGCGGTTCGAGGAAGACGGCAACCGTTATGGTCCCCGCTTTCGCTGCATCCGCGAGATGCGCGTTTCCGGTGGCGCGGTCTGGGGCCGGGTCGAGCTCGATGCGCAATCGTGCGGCGATGCGGAGAACTTTCGCCTGCACCCGGCGCTGCTCGACGCGGCGCTGCAGATGGTCATCGAGCTCCTGCGCATCGAGGGCCGGTCGGAACTGTACTTGCCGCTCGGCATAGAGCGGATGCAGGTCAATGGCGCGGTCGGTCCCGCAGCCCATTGTTTGGCGCGCAACGCCCGGCGCAACGACGGCATTCTGACCGCCGACATTTTTCTCTACGACAGGGTTGGGACGGCGATCGCGGCGCTTGAAGGCTGCCGTTGCCGAGCCATCGAAAATCCGACCAAATCGGCTGCCGCGACGCCGGCTTATCTGGAAACGTGGGAGCCGCACACGCCGGAGGCAGCAACGACGGCTGCATCCTCGTGCACATGGCTGCTGTGGGGATTTTGCGACGCAGACCTGTCGGAATTGGGCGGGCTCATCGGGGCCGAGCGAGTGCGCGCGCTTGCGGATGCAGGGTGCGCGCAGGGCAACATCGTCTGCTGGTTCCGCACCCCACCGGATGCCTCGATCGGCGTCATACGCAGTGCGGTCCTGGCGCTGGCGCGTCTGGTTCAGCAGCTCGCCGATAGCGACTGCCGCCTGCACCTCGTTACCGAGGGCGCCAGCTGGGGGCACGACAGCGATGCATCCGTGGATTTCGCCGGCGCCGCCGTGTTGGCGCTCGGCCGCTGCATTGCAAGTGAAAATGCGAACGTCGTCGGCGCGATCATCGATCTGGAGCCCGATCTGCCGCTCGATGTCGCCGTCGAACGGATTGCCGCCGATCTGGACTGCGACAGTGCCGAGGAGATCTGTTGGCGAGGGGAAGCACGGTTCGAGCGGCGCCTTACGCCTCGGCCGCTCGGCGAGCTTCCGCAGAAGACCTTGCCAGTCAGCGAGCGCAGCGGATTTGCTCTCACGGTTGCGCAGCCCGGAAGCATTGGCGGGCTGCGCTGGCTTCCGCGACCCCACCCCGAGCCCGGCCCCGGGCAGGTGACCCTCGCCGTCGAGGCGGTCGGCGTCAATTTCCGCGACGTGCTCAAGACACTCGATCTTTATCCGCTGGAGGGGTCCGAATGGCGCTGGCTCGGAGACGAGTGCGCGGGCACGGTCATAGCGGCCGGCCCTGAGGTTAAGCACCTGAGGCCGGGCGATGCCGTCGTAGCGATCGCACCCGACTGCATGGCAAGCAGTGTGGTTGCCGATGCACGTCTCGTTTGCAAACGGCCGGGCTCGATCGCAGTGGAGGAAGCGGCGGGCGTGCCGATCGCTTTTCTCACGGCGTGGTACAGCCTTGTCGAGTGTGCGCGTCTGCAGGCTGGCGAGACCATCCTCATCCATGCCGGCGCCGGGGGCGTGGGCCAGGCCGCTGTGCAGATCGCTTCACATCTCGGGGCGCGGGTTCTGGCGACCGCCAGTGGGGAGAAGCACGGCATCGTCCGAGCGCTCGGCGCCGACGCCGTCTTCAATTCGCGCGATCTGTCCTTTCCCGACGCAGTGCGGAAGGCAACCGAGGGTGCCGGCGTCGACGTCGTCCTAAATTCGCTTGCCGGCCATGCCCTCCGTTACGGCCTTGATTTATTGCGTCCGTTCGGCCGGTTTATTGAAATCGGCAAGCGCGATATCTATGACAACAATCCGGTCGATCTGCGTTCGCTGCGCGATAATCGCAGTTTTCGTTCGGTGGATCTCGCATCGTGGTTGATGCGCAGTCCCGCCACTGCGGGCGAGAGGCTGGCCGAAATCTTGACGATGCTGGATGCCGGGACGCTTCAGCCACTATCGGCTCATGTCAGCCCTATCTCTGCGGCGTCTGAGACGTTTCGAACGATGTCGCAGGGCCGGCACACGGGAAAACTCGTGCTCAACGCGCGACCGGACGCGGCGCCGGCTCGGGTCGTCGATCGTGCGCCGGTGCTGGTGCGCCAGGAGGGGAGCTATCTGATCACCGGCGGAACCTCGGGTTTTGGCCTTCACGTCGCCGGTTTCTTGGCGGAGGCGGGCGCGCGCCATCTCGTTCTGGCGAGCCGCACGGGACGTATTCGCGCCGAAGACGAGCCGCGGGTCGCGGCCATCAGAGCGCTGGGCGCCGCGGTCAGCGTTCGCGCCTGCGACGTCGTCGAACGTGGTGAAGTAGCCGATCTCCTGTCCGAAATCCGCACCGCCGGACCGCCGCTGCGGGGAATTGTCCACGGCGCCATGGTTCTCGACGACGTGGACGTCCTTCACCTCGATGCCGAGCGGCTCGACCGCGTGATGGGCCCAAAAGTTGTCGGGGGTTGGCACCTGGACGAGGCCAGTGAGGGGGACCCGCTCGACTGGTTCCTGCTCCAAGGCTCCGTCAGTGCGATGATGGGAGCGTCGGGGCAGGCGAATTATGTCGTCGCCAACCATCTGCTCGCCGCCCTGGCGGCCGACCGGCGTCGCCGCGGACTGCCGGCCCAGCTGATCGCCTGGGGGCCGTTGGCGGGAAACGGCGTCGTCGCTCGATCGGATCGTCTGCGCCGCTACTTCAAGCTGATCGGTTTCTCGCTGTTGACGGAGCAGGTGGTCGACGAGGCGCTGGGCGAGGTGTTGCGCTCGGATGTGGAGGCAACCGGAATTTTCGAGCTCGATTGGCTGCGCTTTGCGGCATCCGCGCCCGATCGTGCCCGCAGTCGCCGGTTCCTGCACCTTTGCGAAGGCGCCGCCCAAAGCACGAACCCCGGGGCGCTGGCGGCGACGATTGCGACGGCGTCGCCCAGCCGCCGCCGGCAGATTATCAATGAGCTGGTTGCGGGTCGGGTCGCGTCGGTGCTCGGGCTGGCTGTCAACGATGTCCAACCCGATCGGGCGCTTGGCGAGCTCGGGATCGATTCGCTGATGGCCGTCGAGCTCTCAATCGGCTTGGAGGCGTCACTCGGCCGGCCCTTGCCGGTGACTCTGCTGCAGGCCGAGCGGACCCTGGCCGACCTGACCGACCGTATCGACCGCATGTTCTCGGCTGCCGGAGCAAAGTCGTCGCACTCTGTGGTGGGCGAGGCCGCGTCTGACGGCCGAGCCGGCGCCTTCACCCCGGCGTTGCGCACGCTTGGCTCCGGCCAAATCGTCGATCCGGACGTGCGGTCTCCCGCTGCGGCGCTCACTTACATTCCGGAAGAAGTGGTCGAGCGCGGAGACTTCAGTGCGGACCGGCTCGCCGCGGCATTCGGAGATGCCCCGTTTTTGAGCGGCGTCCTGGATAGCCCCTTCGGCCGCATCAGCACCTTTATGCTGCCGCTGCGGGGCCGCGCCCTTTTTTTGGATGCAGACCGCACCCAACGCCTCGTCGCGCAAGCGATGGAGATGGCGGCAGCGCAGGGCGCCAAGGTGATGACCCTCACCGGCCTGTTGCCTGCCGCGACGCGTTACGGCGAGGTGTTTGAACCGGCGCACTCGCTCGTGCCGGGAGCGGCGCTCGCGGTCACCACCGGTCATGCACTGACGACCGCGGTCATCATCGCCAACGTCGCCGATCTTCTCGCACGCTGCGGCCGAGATTTTGAGCGGGAGACCGTCAGCATCGTCGGTCTGGGATCGGTTGGACGGTCGGTTCTGGAGTTGGCGCTGCGCGTGCTGCCGCATCCGCGCAAGCTGGTCCTCTGCGACCTTTATGCCCAGCGCGAGACCCTGTCTCGCCTGCAAAGGCACGTCGAGCAAGACATTGGTTTTGCCGGTCCGGTCTCGGTGGCGACAGGCGACGATGGGCTGCCGCCGGCAGTTCTTGAAACCTCGCTGATAATTTCTGCCGTGGACCGCACCGGCCTCGTCGATCCGATGCGGCTGCGGCCCGGAACCATCCTTCTGGATGATTCCTATCCTCCCACCTTTACGCCCGATGCGGCGTGGCGCCGAATGGACGAGGGGCAGGACGTCATCGTCGCGCTCGGAGGGTTCGCGTCGCTGCCGGGGCCGGTGCTGGAAACTTTCTATGTACCCAATTCCGCGCAAGCCTTTCTCGAAGCCTACGGCAGGGACGCTTTCCTCAGCCGAGTCCAACGCCATCCCAGCGAGTATACGGCCTGCGTATTTGCCGGGCCGCTCGCCCTGGCCGATCCGCTGCTGCTGGCGCTTCCCGGCATCCCGACGGCCGAAGCGTTGCAAGGTTTTTACGCCGCTTTGTCACGCCACGGCATCACCGCTGCTTGGCCGCGCTGTGGCGATAGGTCGATTCCCGAAACGCTCTTCGCTCGCCTCACGCCAGCAGCATCTTGACCGGTCGATCAGGATAGGCCAGCCCAGCCGCGCCGGTGAATAAGCGCGGTTTCCGCGGTACTGGCGCAGTGCCGATCCCACTCGGCAAGCCGCGGCCGCATCACCCGTCGCCACAACGGCGGGAACAGGGCGATCAGCGCCATGCTCTGATAACCGAAAGGCAGAACGGGCGCGCCCGGTTCGGCAGCTAGATCCCAGCAGCGTTTTTTGCCGTGCACATGGTGATCGGCATGCCGGGGCAGGTTGTAATGCAGCGCGTTGGAAAGCCGTCGATAGCAGTCCCAGCTGTGGCGGTGCCGCACCGGCGCGCCATCGACCCGCACCAGGCCGAAATGCTGGACGTAGTTCACCAGCTCGTGCACTGCGCGGCCAATCGCGGCGACTGCCACAACGGCGAGCACGCCGGTCCCGCCTGCAATCAGCCACGCCGCGATTGCCATTGCGGCGGAATAGGCCTGCTGGGAAAGAACACGATTGCGCCAGGAAAAGGGCATCGCGCCTTTGCGCCTCAGCCGCGCGCCCTCGTGCGCATAAGCCTCCGCGAGCTGCCCCGCAGTCGAGCGGACCAGGAATGCCCAGACGCTTTCACCGCGCCGCGCCGTCGCCGGATCGGCGAGAGTGGCAACCAGCCGATGGTGTCCGCCGCCATGGAAGACCACGAAGGCGGCGTTGCCCATTCCGGCCAGCAGACAAGTTGCGCAGAACCGCGCCCCGCGATTGCCGGCGCGGTGTATCAGCTCATGCGCCACCGTGGCGCCAAATACCGCATAGCAATATCCCAGCAGAACGGCTGCGGCGCCGATTTCGCCAAGACTAGGCTGCTTCGCCACCGCCGCGCCCAGCGCCATCGGATGGAAGTCGGCAACTTTATTTAGATACAGATATGTTGCGGTTCCGAGGAGCGGCAGCGTCGCATACAGATTGACGTCCAATACCCAACGTCTGAGGGGCGCAGGCGTCGACCGGTCGTCTCCGGCCGCCTCGTCGACGCAGCCCAGGAAAAACAGCGCCGCAGCCGCGCCGCAAATCGGCCAGGCGCCTCCCATAGCGATCGCCGCAGCAGCTAGAGCAAGGCAAAGATTGGGTAACAGGAAGCGCATGCGAAGACCGCCAAACGCCCGGTCGATCAGGAAAAGATTTTATCGATAGCGTGGCCCGTCAACAACTCCTTGGCTGGTCTCCTTTGCGTCGGCGATGGTTGCGGTGTCCTTCGTCAAACTGAACACGCGGTATAAAAGCCACGCGACGGTTGCCGGGATGAGTATGTCCGGCACAGCCAGGACGACGTTGTATGCGGCGAGATTGCCGTCGAGGGCCGAGCGGACGTGATTGACGCCCGCCAGCATCATGAAGATCGCGGGCGCCACGGCAAAGCCGCACCAGAAGTGCCGGTTGCGAATTTTCAGCGAGCTTAGCGACCCAACCGCAATCCCAAGACCGACCGCTGCCACCTCGAACTGAAAGTTTGCGCTGGCGGGCCAGCCGATCTTTGCCGCGGTTTCGGCCGGCTGCAACGCGTTGGCGACAAAGATCACCACTCCGCTCGCTCCAAAGCCGACACCGAGCTGGTACAGGAGAAAGATTTTGGCGCGTTCGAGCGGCTGCCGCCACAGGCGCGAGGCTGTCGTGTGCACGACCGCGAGACCGACCGCAACGGCCCAGATCACAAGCAAAATCATCATCTGGCTCCCGAGGCGTGTGCAAGCAAACCGTCAAGTATGGTTTGCTCGAGCTGCGGTGCTTACTATCGGTTGCGGTGAAATTGGCATCCAGCTATCGAGTTCGGAAATCTTGGCCGCCGGCGAGTGGCGGCAGCACCGGAGGGGCTCAACGGCAAAGATGGCCAAGAAGATCGCCGTCGTCACCGGTGCGAGCGCCGGCATTGGGCTTTACACCGCGCTCGGTCTCGCGCGCGCCGGGATGCGGGTGATCGCCGTTGGGCATGATCCAATTCGCACCGAGGAAGCGCGGCGGTTTATCGAGGCTCGCGTCCCCGGCGCCGAAGTCGAAACAGTTCTGACCGACTTCACCAGCCTCGTCGCGGTGCGCGAACTTGCCGCCCTGCTGCTCCTGCGATACGACCGCATCGATGTGCTGGTCAACAATGCCGGGCTGATCTGGCCGCGCTTGGCGCTATCCGCCGACGGCTACGAATTGATCGTTGCCGTCAACCATCTCGCGCCGTTTCTGCTTACCAATCTGTTGCTGGAGCGTCTCAAGCAATCGGCGCCTGCCCGGATCGTCAACGTGGCTTCGACAGCGCATAAGGGTGCCCGGCTGGACCCGGCGACGATGACAAGGCCGGCCGATTGGACGCCGCTATCGGCTTATGGCCGCTCGAAGCTCGCCAATGTCTTGTTCACCCGCGCGCTGGCGCGCCGGCTCGATCCGGCGAGCGTTGCCGTCTGCTGTCTGCATCCGGGCACGATCGCCACCGATATCGGCAACCGGGCCGGCACCCTGGCCGGTATCGGTTGGCGGCTGGCAAAGCTGTTCCTTCCCGGCCCGGAAACAGGCGCGCGGACCTCGGTGTTTCTCGCGACGATCCCCGATCCGGCGCCGTTTCACGGCGCCTATGTCGTCGGCAAGGCGATCGCGGAACCCGATCCGGCAGCGCGGAATGAGCAACTCGGCGAGGCGCTCTGGCAGGAAAGCGCCCAACTCGTCGGACTGTAGGGAGGGTGGACTTGTCGGTACCGGTCATGGGCGCAGAAAACTCACCCGACGCTGTCCGGCCGATTTCTCAAGCCGAGTATGTGAAGGCTCTGCGTCCGTTTCTGCCTCCGAAAGCATTTGCTCCAGCCCCGCAAAAAATCTGGCTGATTGCGGCGCATCTGGCGGTTGTTGGCGGCGGATATGCGGCCATTCGGTTTGCCAGCAATCCTATACTGTATTTCTTTTGTACTTTGATTATCGGCCATAGCCTCGGCTGCATTGCTTTTCTTGCTCACGCGCTAAGTCATAATGCCATCATTCGGCATCGCCGCCTGAAACGCGCGCTGGAGTTGTTGCTTTGGGGACTGAACGTGTTTTCACCGACGTTGTGGAACAGGGTTCACAACCAGACGCATCATCTCCAGCCAAATGGAGTGGGAGATACCGACCGGAGGTTCGTCAAGGGAGAGGTTCCCAAGGAATTCCGATGGCTGATTAGGATTTCATATCCAAGCAGACAGGTGATTCGCTGGCTTCCGACGGTATTTTTCAGTTTCACGACCTATATTGTCCTTTATACGGTCACGGCGTTTTACCGGATCGATATCAGACCCGCCACCAGGCCAGCCTTTGTTGCAGGAGACAAGTTTCTGATCGCCTGCGAGCTGATGGCGATTGGTCTGATGCAGATCGGTATATTTTTCGCAGTCGGCGGTCGATGGCTGCCATATTTGTGCGCCGGGCCGTTCGCTTGCCTAATCTCTTCTTCCGTTATCATGGCTTACATCTTGACGAACCACTTTACCAAGCCGCTTTGTGAGGGAAACGATCCACTTGCTGCGTCCACTTCGGTTTTGGTTCCTGGTTTGTTTAATCGGCTGCACTTGAATTTCTCCTATCACACGGAGCATCATGTTTTCCCCAGCATCAACTGCGACTACTACCCGCTGGTCAGCGAACTATTGAAGGAACGTTATTCCAACCGCTACAACCAGGTACCGTTCGGCGAGGCTTGGCGTCAGTTGTGGCAACACGAAGAGTTCCTTGACCTCATCGAGACGCACCCCGTCAATGGGGCGGCGGAACCAAACTTTCAGACGGCGCAAATCATCAATCGATCGATTTTGCCGGTCCGGTAAGGGCAAACTTGTGACCCAGGAGCTGCCGGAAGCGCCTTTCGACGGCTGATCTTCGCATCTAAACAGAAACGATCGGCCCGGTACTCCGAATCCACATACGGTATGTTTCGTGCATACGCTATTACTGGAAACCACCGGGGACGAAGGCGAGAATTGATCTCGCCGGAATTGGGGAAAGGCGCGCCATGACAGACGACCGGAAGGGGCAGGATCGGGTTAGCGGCAAGCTCACGCGCCGGCGCCTGGTCGGCTGGGGCGCCGCTGGCGGCGCGCTCGCCTTTGGCGGGACCGTGCTGGCGCCGGGGCCCTGGCGGATCGCCGTCGCCCAGGCCAAGCCGTACAAGATCGGCAGCGTTCACTCGCTCACCGGCGCGGCCGCCGCGGTCGGCAAGACCTCCCTCATCGGCATCCAGATGGCGGTCGACCGGATCAACGGCTCCGGCGGGATCAACGGGCGGCCGGTTCAGCTGATCGCCGAGGACGACGAGACCAAACCGGATGTCGGCCGCCGCAAGGTCGAGAAATTGCTGGTCGAAGACAAGATCGACGCCCATGTCGGCGGCGAGATTTCCAGCATCTGCCTCGCCTGCATGCCCAGCTTCGACGACAACCAGGTCGTCAACATGATCAGCGTGTGTCTCGACACGACGATCACCACCAGCAAGTGCAGCCGCTACAGTTTCCGCCCCTACGACTACGCGCCGGCCCAGGCCGTGGCGTTCGCCCCGTACCTTGTCAACAAGCTCGGCAAGAAGTGGCACATCCTCTTCGCCGATTACGCGTGGGGCCAAACCACCCGCGACGCCTACGCCGAGCAGATCAAGAAGCTGGGCGGTACGGTTGTCGGCGCCACCGGCATCCCGATCGGGCACCGCCGACATGACGCCGTTTCTGTCCAAGATCAGCGGTGACTTCGACGGGTTGTTCGCCATCTTTTTTGGCGCCGATGGGGTGACGATCGGCAACCAGGCCTTCGATCTCGGCCTGACGAAAAAATACAAATGGGCCGGCGATGGCGCGATCTGCGAGTCGACCAACCTGCCGGGTCTGGGTCATAAGATCGACGGGTTCACCGGCATCAACCGTTATCTTCCGGTCTTCGATGCGCCGCTCAACACCCCTTACCACAAGGCCTTCTTCGACGAAGCGGTGGTGCGGCTGAAAAAGATGGATTCCTCCGGCCCTCTTCCCGACCGCTATGTCCAATCGAACTTCGAGGCGATGAACTGTCTCAAGCTCGGCATCGAGAAATCCGGGTTCCAGGGCCGCGAGGACACGATGAAGCTGGTCCAGGCACTGGAAGGCCTGGAGATGAAGGAGGGGCCCGACTTCCCGCAAGGCGACAAGACGCTGCGCAAGGAGGATCATCAGGCTTTTGTGCGCGAGTTCATTTTCGAGGTGGTCGACGGCAAGTACCAGATCAAGGACACCGTCGCGGGCGACAAGACGGTCGTGCCGCCGGCCTGCCAATTCGCCGCCTAGGTGGCTGCCGAAACCCTGCTTGCGGCGCCGTCCCCAGCCGACGCCGTCCGGGACGACGCCGCAGGGCGCCTGTTGCGCACCGAAGGGCTGACCATTCGGTTCGGCGGTCTGACCGCGCTCAACGACGTAAATTTCGCGGTCAACCGCGAGGAAATTCGCGCGATCATCGGACCGAACGGAGCCGGAAAGAGCACCTTCTTCAATTGCCTGACCGGCGTGCTGCGTCCGACCTCGGGGTCGATTTTGCTCGACGGCGAAGACATCACCGGGCTCCCGCCGAACCGCATTTCGCGGAAAGGCATCGCCCGGTCCTATCAGATTACCAACATCCTGCCCAACGCGACGACGCTTGAGAATGTCCGCATCGCGGCGCAGTCGCGTCGGCACGGCTGGAGCATGCTCGCGCATTACGGCGCTTACCGCGACATCATCGAAAAGGCCGAGGCGGCGCTCGACGCGGTGGGACTGCTCGGCAAGGCGGCGGAACTGGCCGCCAATCTGTCGCATGGCGAGCAGCGCACGCTGGAGATCGCAATCGCCCTGGCGACCGAGCCGCAACTGCTCTGCCTCGACGAGCCGACGGCGGGGATGAGCGCGGCCGAGACCCACGAGACGATGACGCTGGTCCGCCGCATCGCCAAGAACCTGACGATCCTGATCGTCGAGCACGACATGCAGGTCGTCATGGAGCTGGCTCACCGGATCACGGTGTTCCATTACGGGCAGATCCTGGCCGAGGGAACTCCCGCGGAAATCCAAGAAAACCCGCGCGTCATGGACGTCTACCTCAAGACATGAGCGCCGTCGGATGACTGCGGACGCGATCATCGGCGACGCTTCGACCGAGCCCGTCGCCCTGTCTTCCCAGGAGCTGCTGCTCCAGGTCGAGGGCATCCACACCTATTACGGCAAGAGCCATATCCTCGACGGCGTCTCGCTCGCAGTCGGCCGCGGCGAAGTGGTGGGGCTTCTCGGCCGCAACGGCGTCGGCAAGAGCACGACCCTGAAGGCGATCGCCGGCGTCGTTCACCCTGCCCAGGGCGAGGTGCTGTTCGAGGGGCGGTCGATCACCCGGATGCCGTCGCATACGGTGGCGCGGCTCGGCATCGCCTATGTTCCGGAGGATCGGCGGATCTTCCCCCTGCTGACGGTCCTCGAAAATCTCCGCACCGGGCTCGACCGGCACGGTGTCGGCAAGGCGCGAAAGGCCGAATTGCTGGATAAGGTCTATGCCTATTTCCCGGTATTGGCCGAGCGGCGCAGTCAGGTCGGCGGCACGCTCTCGGGCGGCGAGCAGCAGATGCTCGCTATCGCCCGGGCGATGATGCTGGAACCCAAAATCATTCTGCTGGACGAGCCGACGGAAGGGCTGATGCCGCGCATGGTGTCGCAAATCCTCGAGATCGTCGGGGTGTTGCGCGACGAAGGGGTCGCCGTCCTCCTCGTCGAGCAGAATGTGCCGCTGACTCTCGAAGCCAGCCGCCGCATCTACTTCATCGAGAAAGGGGTGGTGCGCCACCATGCCTTGGCCTCGGAACTGCAGGTAGACGACCCGGTGATCCACCAATATCTCGGCGTGTAGGATGGAGATTCCGCTCGATCAGATCCTGATCCAGACGATCAACGGCATCGTCACCGGCATGATCCTGGCGCTGGTCGCTTCCGGCTTGACCTTGATCTTCGGCATCATGGATGTGGTCAATTTCGCGCACGGCGAGCTGTTCATGCTGGGCGCCTATGTCGGCGTGCTGACGCTGTCCGCCACCGGCAATTTCTGGATCGCGCTCGCGGTCGCCAGCCTGGTGGTCGCGCTGCTCGGTGCGGCGATCTATCTGATGACGCTGCGTCCGCTGATCGGTCGCGATCCGCTGACGACGATCCTCGCGACGTTCGGCGTTTCGCTGGTGCTGCAAAACTACGCGCTGTGGCAATTCGGCCCGGTCGCCCGCAAGATTCAGGAGCCGTTTACCGGCCACTTCACCCTCTTCTATCTCGATTATCCGTGGTATCGGTTGGTGATCGCCGGGCTCGCCGGGGCGATCATCGGCGCGCTGTGGCTGTTCCTCAAATTCGGCACTTACGGCATCTGGATCCGGGCCACGACGCAGGATCGGGTCATGGCGCAGGCGATGGGCATCCCGGTGCCCTGGGTGCTCACCGCCGTGTTCGCGATCGGCTCCGGCATGGCCGCAGCCAGCGGGGTGTTGTTCGGCCCGTTGGTGGGGGTTAATTCCCAGATGGGGACAAGCTGGGTGCTTCGCGCCTTCATCGTCGTCGTGGTCGGCGGCATGGGGAGCCTCAGCGGCTCGATCGCCGCAGCGATCTTCATCAGCCTGTTGGAGGCCTATGCGTCGCTGTGGGTCAGTCCGGCCCAAGCGGTCATCGTCTCGTTTGTCGTGCTGATCCTAACCCTCCTGTTCCGGCCTACCGGTCTGTTCGTTCCGACCCCAAAATGAGCGAGCGCCGGCTGCTCGTCTATTGGACGGGTTTCACCATCATCATCGTGCTGCTGGCTGTGGCGCCGCTGGTGCTGCCCGAGTTCTGGCGCCGGTTTCTGACCGAGATCCTGATCTGGGGGCTGCTGGCGATGTCTTCGGACATCCTGATCGGCTACACCGGCATGGTGTCGTTCGGCCATTCGGCTTTTTTCGGGCTCGGGATGTACGGCGCGGCCGCGGCGCTGGTGACGACGCGCCCGCCCAGCCTGTGGCTGGCGCTGGCTTACGGCCTTATCCTCGCCTCCCTCGTCGCCGCGTTCGTCGCCTATTTTTCGACGCGGCTGCGAGACATCTATTTCGCGATCACGACGCTGATCTTCTCGCAAATTTTCTACGTGATCATCTTTACCTCGACCGCCCTGACCGGGGGCGAGAACGGCATCAACTTCCGCCGGCCGGCGCTGGCGATCCCGGGCCTGTTCACGCACCGCTTCACCGCGACCACGCTGCATTGGTTCGTCCTCGCCGTCGTGACCCTGTCGTATCTCTTGCTGCGCCGCATCACCCAGTCGCCTTTCGGCATGGTGCTGCAATCGATCCGCGAGAACGAGGCGCGCACCCGAGCGATCGGCTACTCGGTGGAACGCTACAAGATCGTCGCGGTGATGCTCTCTGGATTGTTTGCCGGGCTGGCAGGGGTGCTTTACGCGATCCAGAACCAGTTCGCCGCGCCCGATTTCGTGTTCTTTTTGGTCTCGGGCGAGGTCGTCATCTACAACGTGATCGGCGGGATCGGAACCCTGGTCGGGCCGATCGTCGGGGCCGCCTTCTTTCTCCTGCTCCGCGAAGCCTTTTCGCGCTTCTTTACCGAGTATTATCTGATCCCCTTAGGCATGATCTTTATCGCGATGGTCATCTTCATGCCGAGGGGGCTGCTCGGTTTCGCCCGGCGCTGGCTCAACCGATAGATCGAGCGCCGATCATTGCTGGACGTTCATCCGCAATTCATTGAATTGTTGTAGCCGTGCTTGAACGATACCATTTGGTGTCCTTCCCTTCTTGGGCTCGCGTTGAAAGTTCACCATGCAACAGTCGATCCCGCGTCATATTCGGCTCACTTCTCATCCGGGAAGGGATGGCCTGGGCGGGGTGCCGCTGTGCTGGGGCGCCGCGAGTCCGGCGTTGCGCGGGCCGGTGGTGGCGAGCCCGGCCGACCCGCACCAGCGCAATGCGATCGGGTCTCATTCCGGCGCCTATGCGGTGTACCGCGCCCTGGCGGTGGCGACCGGCGCGTTGGCGCGCGACCACCACCCCGACCTGACCGACACCGCGCCGGCGACGCTGATCGGGCCGCGCCCGCAATGGGCCGATCCGGGCAAGATCGTGTCGCTCGACCCCTATGGGCATCTTGTGGGCGAGGCATTCGCAGACGCCATCGCCCAGGGGATCGATGTGCGTCCGACCATCGCGATCACCCGCGCGAGAATCAATCTGCCCGAAATCGGCTCGCGCCTGGCCGAGAGCGGGCTCAAGCCCGATGGCCGCGTCTTGCTCGATACCGGCGAAATCCGCGTGACCAAGGCGGCGATCGACCCGGTATGGCATCTGCCCGGCCTGGCGGCGCGGCTCGCCATCACCGAGGGACAATTGCGCCGCACCTTGTTCGAGGAAACTGGCGGCATGTTCCCCGAGCTCGTCACCCGCCCCGACCTCCAGCTCTTCCTTCCGCCCATCGGCGGTATGACCGTCTATCTGTTCGGCGACGTCGAACGTCTGGGCAACCCCGGCACGGTGATCGCCTGCCGGGTGCATGACGAATGCAACGGCTCGGACGTCTTCGGCTCCGATATCTGCACCTGCCGGCCCTATCTGGTGCACGGGGTCGAGGTTTGCGTCGAGACCGCGCAGCAAGGCGGGGTCGGCCTTGTCGTCTACAACCGCAAGGAGGGGCGCGCGCTCGGCGAGGTCACCAAGTTCCTCGTCTATAACGCGCGCAAGCGGCAAGAGGGCGGCGACCGCGCCGACACCTATTTCCGTCGCACCGAATGCGTTGCCGGGGTCCAGGACATGCGGGTTCAGGAGCTGATGCCCGATGTTTTTCACTGGCTCGGCATCACCCGCATCGACCGCTGGGTCTCGATGTCGAACATGAAGCACGACGCGCTCACGGCGCAGGGAATCGCGATCGGGGAGCAGGTCGCCATCCCCACTTCACTGGTGCCGCCCGATGCCGGGGTCGAGATCGCGGCGAAGCAGGCCGCCGGCTATTTCTCTCCAAGCGGCGTGCCGACCGCCGCCGAGCTGCACCGCGCGGCGGGACGGGGCCTCGACGAGTGAACGAGGGGCACGAGCAGGCTGAATATCTGCTCAGTGCCGCCGCGGTGCGCGAGCGATGCCGGCTGGTGTTGGCGGCAGCGGAGCGGGGGGCCACCGCCCACTTCCGCGTTGTGCCGGAAAACCTCGCCGCGGTAACCCGCCAGGTGGCCGATACGACGCGGCGCCGCTATCCCGATCTCAACGTGCCGTACCACAGCCGCTGGCGGCATTTCGCTGTCGGCGGGGTGGAGCGTGCGCGGCTGATCGCGCCCGGCACCGACCCGGCGGAAGCAGCGCGGGCACGAATCGACCTGGCGATCGTCTCGGTTTTGCTCGATGCCGGCGCGGGGCTTCGCTGGAGATTCCGTGAGCAGGAAACCGGACAGGTTCTCGCGCGCTCGGAAGCGCTGGCCGTCGCCAGTCTGCGGGCGATGCAGCGGGGCTTGTTCTCGGCCGACCCGGCAAACCCCTGGCGCGCCGATGCGGCCGCGCTCGCAGCGATCACGCCGGACGCCCTGGGCGAAGCGTTTCAACATGCACCTGGTAATGAGCTTGCCGGGCTCGAGGGACGCGCCGGGTTGTTGCGGGCGCTCGGCGCGGCGGCCTGCGCCACGCCCGCTCTGTTCGGGCACGAAGGGCGGCTTGGACGGCTGTACGATTACTGGCTGCCCCGGCGCGCCAAATTGCCAGCCCCGGCGCTGCTGTATGATTTGTTGCGTGCGTTCGGCCCAATCTGGCCGGGCCGCCTCGCTCTCGGCGGGGTGCCGCTCGGCGATTGCTGGCGCCACAGCGCGGTGCCGGGAGATGGGCTGGTGCCCTTCCACAAGCTCAGCCAATGGCTCGCCTATTCGCTGATCGAGCCGCTCGCCGACAGCGGCTTCGCGATCACCGAAATCGACGGTCTGACCGGCCTTGCCGAATACCGCAACGGCGGCCTCTTCATCGATGGCGGCGTGCTCGTTCCGCACGATCCCGAACTGAGCCGCCGCCCGCTCGATCCGGCCGGCGAGCCCGTTGTCGAGTGGCGCGCGCTGACTGTCGCCCTGCTCGACCGCCTGGCGCCGCTGGTGCGCGCCGAGCTCGGGGTCGGCGCGGCCAAATTTCCGCTCGCCAGTATGCTGGAGGGCGGCAGCTGGGCGGCCGGACGCGAGCTCGCCTTTGCGCGCCGGCCCGACGGCAGCCCGCCGCTGACGGTCGCCTCCGACGGAACCCTGTTTTGAGGAGTGCTGCGATGCCGAACCCGGATCGTGTGCCCGAGAACTTGACGATCGTCGGTCATCCGCTGGTGCAGCACAAATTGAGCCTGATGCGCGACCGCAACACCTCGACCTCAAAGTTTCGCGCACTGCTGCGGGAGATCAGCCTGCTGTTGGCCTACGAGGCAACGCGCGACCTGCCGCTTGCCGACGTTGAGATCGACACGCCGCTTGAGCGCGCCCGCCTGCCGATGCTCACCGGCAAGAAGCTGTGCCTGGTATCGATCCTGCGCGCTGGGACGGGGCTTCTCGACGGCATGCTGGAGCTGGTGCCGTCGGCCCGGGTCGGGCATATCGGCCTCTACCGCGATCCGCACAGCTTTCAGGTCGTCGAATACTATTTGAAGCTGCCGGAAGACGTGTCGGAGCGGAACGTGATCCTGCTCGACCCGATGCTCGCCACCGGCAATTCGGCGGTGGCCGCGATCGCGAGGCTGCGGGAGATGGGGGCGCCCGCGGTCAAGCTCGTCTGCCTGGTCGCGGCGCCGGAAGGCGTCGCCAAGCTGCGCGAAGTGTTCCCGGAGGTGACGATCATCGCCGCGGCGCTCGACCGCTGTCTCGATGCGCAGGGCTACATCCTGCCGGGCTTCGGGGACGCCGGCGACCGCCTGTTCGGGACCAAATAGGACAGACGGTCAACCCCCGCCGCCCAATATTGCTTCGAGCCGCAGCGCGGTGATCGCGAAAATTTCGCCGAGCGCGGTTTCGACCTCCGCGTCGCGCGATTGCGCCAGCCGTGCCTCGAAAGCCGCCAGCAGGCTGGCTTTGCTGTGACGGCGGACCGCGATAATGAACGGAAAGCCGAACCGCTCGCGATACGCGGCATTGAGCCGGCGCAAGTGCTCGAATTCGCCGTCGCTGAGGTCCAACAGCCCGGCGCCCGCCTGCTCGGCGGCGGAGGCCGCGGTCATCGTGCCGCCGCGTGCCGCGCTGCCGGCGAGATCCGGGTGCGCGCAGATCAGCGCGAGGCGCTGCTCCTCCGGCGCCGAGCGCACCGCCGCGACCATCGCGGCATGGAGGTCGCCGGTCGTGGCGAACGGCGCGGCCGGCCATGCCGCCTCGGCCACCCAGGGCGAATGCTCGAACACCGCGCCCAGCGCGGCGGTGAAATCCTCGGGGCTTGCCCGGTTCAGCGCGGTCAGGGTCACGCGGCCTGTGCCGTTTTCCTGACTCATTCCGGTGCGTCACGGCGCGCCAGCAAATCGATCTCGACGAGCGCCCCGCGAGCGAGCCCGGTGACGCCGATGCAGGTTCGCGCCGGCAGCCGCCCCGCCGCGAAATGGGATTGATAGACGGCGTTCATTGCCGCGTAGTCGCGCTCGAAATGGGTCAGATAGACTCGCGCGAAGACGACGCGGTCGAGCGCGCTGCCGGCGCCGGCCAGGACGCGCCCGAGGTTTTCGATTACGCGGCGGGTTTGCGCCTCGATCCCCTGCGGCAGCGGAGCCAAATCGTCGTCGGGATCGGTCGGCATCTGCCCGGTGACGAACAGCCAGCCGTCGCAAGCGACGGCGTGGCTGAACGGCGCCACCGGCGTCGGCGCACCGGCCACCATCAGAAACTCGATCATGGCTCGCCATCACCCACTGCGACACCGAGACCCTATCAGTTCGCCGGCCCGATTGGCATGCATCCTGCCGGTTGGCTTTGCACCCCGGCACCGGCAAGTCCCTGCGCTCGACGAAACGCGTAACGTCATTTATCCAGCCAGATCGTCGCCAGATCCTGGTTGACGTAGTGGCTGGGGCTGATCTTGAAGCCCTTCACGTAGCTGCGGTAGGGGACGATGCGGTAGCGCCAGAGCAAAAAAATTTCGTGCGCTTCGGTGTCGAGCACGCGCTTCTCGAACTGGCGCATCAGCGCGCGTTGTTTGGCAAAGTCGGTTTCGCGCACCATCCGATCGTAGATCTCGATCGCTTCCGGGTCCTCGTAGTTGCCGTAATTCGAGGACGAGACCGAGTGCGGCAGGTATTTGGTGCCGTCGAGCAGCGGGTTGACGATGTTCTGGCAATCGCCGTCCACCACCGTCTCAAAATCGCCGTTGCGCACGGCCTCGCCGAACGGGCCGGTCTGCAAGACGCGCTGGGTCACCTTAAGCCCGATCTTGCTCCACTCGTCGATCACCCACAGCGCGTTGAACTTGTAGGGCTGGTCGACATTGCGGTTGAGCAGCTCGAAGCTCAGGTTCTCCTGGCCCGCCTCCTTGAGCAGCCGTTTCGCCTCTGCCCGCGATTTGTCGATGTCGGGCCAGAAGCCGGCGAGCTGCTCCAGTTCCTCCTTGGTTGCGGCGAGCGGCGACCCGGGGAAGGCGACGCCGCCGACCGTCTTCATCACCGATATCTTCGCCATCGCCGGCGCGCCGTGCCAGCGGTCGATCGCCAGGGTCAGAGCGCGGCGCACCCGCACGTCGTCGAACGGCTTTTTCTTGTGGTTCGGTGTGATTGGGTTGCCGCAGTTCCAGTCGCTTTCCTGCACCGCGATCTGGTCGCCGAGATCGGCCTTGAGCTCGTCGCGCGTCGAGGGCGGGAAGCCGCGGAACTCGATCGCGGCGCGGTCGGCGCGGATGGCAGCCACCCGCACCGCTTGTTTGTCGGCGAAGATGCCGGTGAAGCCGTCGAGATACGGCAGACCGGGGCGGTAATAATCGGGATTGCGCACGCCGGAGATCGACTGGCCGAGCTGGTACTCCTTAAAGCGGAAGGGGCCGGAGCCCATAATGTTCTTCTCGTACCAGTGCGGGTCGGCGTCGAGCTTGGCCTTGCTGTAGATAAAGGCGTAGGGGTCGGCGAGCGCCGGGATAAACGCCGCGGTGGCGAATTTGAGGCGGAAGACGACCGTCTTTGGGTCGGGCGCCTCGACCTTGTCGATCATCGAGTAATAACCCTTGCGGGCGCTGATGATGCCGTCAGGCGGGTCGACGATCCGCTGCCAGCTCGCCACAACATCGGCTGCGGTGAGGCGCGAGCCGTCCTCGAACTTGACGTCGTCGCGAATGGTGAAGGCGTAGGTGCGGCCGCCGTCAGCCGGCTGGGGAATCGCGGTGCAGACGTCGCAGACGAAATCGGTGGTCGAGGCCGGGTTCTCCGGATTGGCCCGGATCATCACGCTGTAGAAGGGCGCGACCGCGTGGATGGTCGCGAACGTGGCTTCACGGTGGCCGTCGAAACTCGGCGGCGCGTCGGCCGGGATCATGTAGGTCAGCGTGCCGCCCCGCTTTGGCGTGTCGGCGGCGCTCGCCGGCGAGCCCAGCGATGCGAGGATCGCCAGGCCCGTCGCGATCGCTTGGTATTTGGTGGCTGGCCGTCCCGTCACTTGGCCGCGTCGCGGGTGCGGATTTTGTCGAGGTCGGGCATGTTGCTGCCCGAGGCGACGTTGCCGAGCCGCGAGCCCTTGGTCTTCGCCAGCGCGGCCATCGCCGCGTCGTTCTCGGTGATCTTGGCCATGATCGCCTCCTTGGCGCGGTCGAAGACGCCACGGTTGGTGGCGACGAAGTCGCGCGACTCGCGCAGCTTGCGCAGATGACCGTTGATCTCCGGAATGACGTAGCGGGCGACCATGTCCCAGCTGCGGAAGGTGTTCTCGGGGTTGGCCCAGTCGTGGACAAAGCCGACCACGGTGCCGAACCCGCCGCTCATCTCGAGCACCTGCTTCAACCGGTCCACCAAATCGTCCGGGGTGCCGATGGTCGCGGCGGCGCCGGCGCCGAACGCGGTCTTCTCGATCGCCTCGTCAGGGTCCTTGAACGCGGTCGCGCCTGGCCGCTGCAGGGTGCCGACGACGTATTCGTTGTGGTGGCGCTGGAGGCCCTGGCGTGCCTCGGCGATGGCCTTCTCGCGGGTCTCGGCGATGTGCCAGGAGAGCAGCACCCGCCACTCCTTGCGGTCGACGGTCTGGCCATATTTGGCGGCCGCGGCCTCGGCGAAGCCCCATTGCGTCGGCAGCGCGTTGAGGCCCTCTTCGGCCAGCGAGCCGATCGAGATGACGCCGCAGCCGTGCTTGCCGGCGAGGGTCATGCCCGACGGGCTGATCTGCGAGGCGACCGCGAACGGCATCACCTCCTGCAAGGGCAGCAGTTGCAAGGCGCCGTCCTGCAGGGTGAACCAGTCACTTTTGGCGGTGACCCGCTCGCCGTTGAACAGGCGGCGGATGATGCCGATCGCCTCGTCCTGGCGGTCGCGCTGGGTCATCGGGTCGATGCCGAGCGTGTGCGCGTCGGAGGCCAGCGCGCCGGGGCCGGAACCGAAGATCGCCCGGCCTCCGGTCATATGGTCGAGCTGCACCATGCGCTGGGCGACGTTGAACGGGTGGTGATAGGGCAGCGAGACGACGCCGGTGGCGAGCTTGATGCGCTTCGAGCGCTCGCCCGCGGCGGCGAGGAACATCTCGGGTGAGCCGATCATCTCCCAGCCCGATGAATGATGCTCGCCGCACCAGAACTCGTCGTAGCCGAGCTTGTCGAGCAGCTCGACGAGGTCGAGGTCGCGGCGGAACTGCAGCATCGGGTGCTCGCCGACCGGGTGGTGCGGGGCGAGGAAGGCGCCGAAACCGAGACGGGGCATGTTTGGACTCCTGAATAGCGACGACTTTTCATCCGCTTCCCGGCGCGAGCCGGGGCCCACTTTTCATCCGCCCGGAAAGCTGACGAGTGGGTCCCGGCTTTCGCCGGGAAGCGCTAAATTTATGATGGCGGGGGCTACACGCCCTCGACGATGCGCAGGTCGCGGTCGGCGCCGTTGCCGAGCGCGCGCAGGGCTTCCTGATAACCGGCGCTGTCATGGGCGGCCTCGGCCGCGGCGACGCTGTCGAACT
>JBBRPG010000009.1:0-42937 GCA_038228485.1 Alphaproteobacteria bacterium | reverse complement strand
TCGGCACGACTTCGGGGATCGACCTGCTCGCGCGGATGCGCGCCGACCACCCGGATTTAATCGGCGTGCTGATGACCGCCGAGCTCGATACCCAGACCGCGATCGCGGCGCTGCGCCGCGGTGCGTACGATTATTTCGACAAATCGGTCGATCCGCAGTCGCTGTTCGCGGTGCTCGACCGCTGCTTCGACCGCGTCAGCCTGCAGCGCGACCGCGAGGCCGCCTACGAGGCGTTGCGCCAAGCCAAGGAAGAGGCCGAGGCGGCCAACCAGGCCAAATCCGGCTTTCTCGCGACTATGAGCCATGAGCTGCGCACGCCCTTGAACGCGATCATCGGTTTTTCCGAGATGATGCTGCGCGAGGTGCTGGGCGCGCTCGGCAACGAGCAGTACCGCGCCTATGTCGGCGACATCCACGCCAGCGGCACCCACCTGCTGCAGATCATCAACGACATCCTCGACCTGTCGAAGGCCGAATCGGGAAAGATCGAGCTCACCGAGGACGTATTCGACCTGCGCGATATCATGCGCTCGGTCGAGCAGCTGACCGCCGGGCGCGTCCACGAGGCAGCGCTCTCTTATCAGGTCACCTTTCCCGACGATTTGCCGCCGCTGCGTGGCGACGAGCGCAAGACCAAGCAGGTGCTGCTCAACCTGGTCGCCAATTCGGTCAAGTTCACCCCGTCCGGCGGCCAGATCACCGTGTCCGGCCAGTTCGATCCCGAGGTCGGTCTGGCCGTCACCGTCGCCGATACCGGCATCGGCATCCCGTCGCACGACCTTGACCGGGTGCTAAAGCCGTTCGAGCAGGTCGACTCGTCGCTGAGCCGCCAGCATCAGGGCACCGGGCTCGGCCTGCCTCTGGTCAAGGCGATCATGGAGATGCATGGCGGCTGGCTCGCCTTGAGCAGCGAACTCGGGGTCGGCACCGCCGTGACGGTGGTGTTCCCGCCGGACCGGGGCATCCTCGATCCGTCATCGCGGAACTCGGGATCGACCGAGCCGGGCGCGGTCGAGGCTTCGCGCAGCGCCGCTTAGTTGTTCCCCCATTGCTGCCGCCAGCTCGGGAGGCCGCCGAGCGGTTCGGCGGCGAAAACCGCGCGCATGATCGCGCGCGCCAGGCAATCGCCCGCGGCGGCGCCGAGCCGCGCCAGCCGGTCGGGCGCGACCGAGGCGCCGTTCCCGGTCGAGAGCGCAAAAACCGTGTCGCCGTCGAACGGCGTGTGCGCCGGGCGGATCGCCCGGGTCAGCCCGTCCTGCGCCATGATCGCGAGCCGCCGGCAGCCGCTTTTGTCGAGCGGCGCGTCGGTGGCGACGATTGCGATCGTCGTATTGGCGCCGACGACCGGCCCGGCGCAGGCCGAATAATCCTCGAGGTCGAGCGCGGTCGACGGGGTTGCCGGCTGGGCGTCGATCTCCCCGGCGAGCGCCAGGTCGGCGGCCCAGAAGCGCCCGCAATCCGGCCGCACCACGCTGCCCCAGCTGTTTACCGCGACCAGCGCGCCGACCGTGGAGCCGCCAAGACCCGCGGCGGCGAGACGCAGCGAAGCGCTGCCGATGCCGCCCTTCAGCCGCCCGGCCTTGGCGCCGAGGCCGGCGCCGGCATTGCCCAACGTAAAATCAGGCCCGGCCGCGTCGATTGCCGCGCGGCCTAGCCGGCGGTAGGGCGGCTCGCCGCTCCAGTGCTGTCGCCCGGCGATGCCGAGATCGAACAGGATCGCCGCCGGGACGATCGGTACGCGGATT
Source organism: Alphaproteobacteria bacterium (assembly GCA_038228485.1). Taxonomy (GTDB): domain Bacteria; phylum Pseudomonadota; class Alphaproteobacteria; order ATCC43930; family CGMCC-115725; genus DATARH01. The sequence goes on along the minus strand of JBBRPG010000009.1, from coordinate 41,192 downwards.
TCGCGCACCGCAAAGCCGCGGCCATGCTCGGCGAGCCAATCCATCACCCCGGCCGCGGCGTCGAGCCCGAAAGCCGAGCCGCCCGACAGCACGAGCGCATCGATACGATCGACGAGGGTCGAGGGATCGAGCAATTCGGTCTCGCGCGTGCCCGGCGCGCCGCCGCGGACATCGATCGCCGCCACCGCCGGCCGCTCGGCCAGCACCACCGTCGTGCCGCTGAGGCAGGCGCGATCCTCGGCCTGCCCGACGCGGATACCGGGCACGTCGGTGATCAGGTTGCGCGGGCCTGACGTCGCCATCGCATCGCTATACCATGACGCGCTGCCGGGAGGAGACGCGATGCCGACCACCTTGATCAAGAATGCGGCCTGGGCCGTCGCCTGGGACGAGACGGCGAAACACCATGCCTATCGCCGCGGCGTCGACGTCGCCTTTGCCGACGACCGCATCGTCTTTGTCGGCAAAGGATTTGCCGGCGCGGCCGACCGGGTCATCGACGGCGGCGGGGTGATGGTCATGCCCGGCCTCATCGACATCCACTCGCACCCGCACCACGAGCCGCTCTATCGCGGCATCCGCGAGGAGCACGGCCTCGCCGGCATGTACATGACGGGCCTCTACGAGCGCGGCCAGGCGTTCTCGGCGCCCGACGACGAGGCGCGCGCCGCCTGTGCCGAGTTCGCCTATTGCGAGCTGCTGCTCAGCGGCGTCACCTCGCTGGTCGACATCTCGGCGCCGTGGGACGGCTGGATCGAGCTCTTCGCCAAAAGCGGCATGCGCGGCTTTCTCGCGCCGGGCTACGCCTCGGCCCGCTGGTTTCTCGAAAACGACCACGAGATCGCCTACGACTGGGACGAGCCCCGCGGCCGGGCTGGGTTTGCCGCCGCGCTGCGGGTGATCGACGCCGCGCTCGCCGACCCCAGCGGCCGGCTCTCCGGAGTCGTCGCGCCGATGCAGATCGATACCTGCAGCGAGGAATTGCTGCGCGACAGCCGCGCCGCTTCGCGCGAACGCGGGCTGCCGTTCACCATTCACGTCTCGCAAAGCGTCAACGAGGTGCGCGAGATGATCCGCCGCCACGGCATGACGCCGATCCAGTGGGCACACCAGCTCGACATCCTCGGGCCGGGCGCGATCCTTGGCCATGCGCTGTTCCTCGACACCCATTCCTGGGTGCGCTGGCACAGCAAGACCGATCTCGCGATCCTCGGCGACAGTGGCGCGGCGGTGGCGCATTGCCCGACCCCGTTCGCCCGCTACGGCCAGGTGATGGAGCATTTCGGCGCCTATCTCGGCGCCGGGGTGCGGATGGGGCTCGGCACCGATTGCAGCCCGCACAACCTCGTCGAGGAGATGCGCAAGGCGTCGGTGCTGGCGCGCATCGCCGCGCGCGACATCCATGCGGTCGAAATCGGCGATTTCTTCCATGCCGCGACCGCGGGCGGCGCCGACGCGCTACTGCGCGGCGACCTAGGCCGGCTCGCGCCGGGATGAAGGCCGATCTGGTGCTGGTCGATCTCGCCTGCCCGCAGATGCAGCCGGTGCGCGATCCGTTGCGCGAGTTCATCTATCACGCCGCCGACCGCGCGGTGCGCGACGTCTTTGTCGACGGGCGTCAGGTGGTCGCCAACCGCCAAGTGCTGACGCTCGACCAAGGGGACGCGGCGGTGCGGGTCCGCGCAGCGCAGGAGCGGATGGAGTCGGCCGCGCCGCAGCGCGACTACCTGCGCCGCACCGCCGAAGAGATCACCCCGCTGAGCTTGCCGGTGATCGACTGACGGCTCTTAGGCGGCATCAGAATTCTTGCTCTTGGCCGGGCTAGACCCGGCCATCCGCGCCTTCTGTGCCGACGATTGCGGATGAAGACGTGGACCCCGGGTCAAGCCCGGGGGAGGACATCATTTTGTTAGGGCGGCGCGCTGAGGACGATTTTCTCCGCGTCGAAGCGCTGCTTGAGGCGCCGGTTGAACTCGCGCTGCACCGGCAGGCGCCCGGTGTCGGTGCAGGGAATGCGGCCGGTGATCGTCACTCCCCACGAGCCCAGCTGATCGATCCCGAACAACCGCAGGTCTTCGAGGATGCGCGGGCCGAAATCGGGGTCCTCGCGCATCTGCCCGGCGATGTCGCGAAGGATGTCGCACACCCGGTCGATGTCGGTGTCGTAGGCGACGGTGACCGTGACCGCGGCGTTGCCCAGGCCGCGGTTGTTGTTGGTGATCGTCGTCACCGCGCTGAACGGGATGATGTGCACCGCCCCGTCGGCGGCGCGCAGGCGGACCGAGCGTACCGACAGCCCCTCGACCGCGCCGGTGAGGCCGGCCACCGTGACCGTGTCGCCGATCTGGATCGCGTTCTCGAACAACGCGAACATGCCGGTGATGACGTCCTGCACGAGCTTTTGCGAGCCGAAGCCGATGGCGATGCCGGCGATGCTGGCGCCGGCGAGCAGCGGCGCGATGTTGACCCCGATCTCCGAAAGCGCGGTCAATCCGACCACGGTGAGGATCAAGGTCAAGAGCGCTGCGCGCAGCATCGGCATCAGCGTCAGCAGGCGCACCGAGCGGGCCGAGCTGCCGTCGTCGCCGAGGCGGCTCAGGTGCCGTTCGAGCAGCGCTTGGCTGACCTCCCAGATGGCGATCGCGGCGATGACCGCCACCGTGACCGTCACCAGCGCCGAGACCAGGCGGTGGCCGATGCCGCCGGCGACGAACCAGTCGAACGCCGGCGCGCCCCATAGCTGCAGCAGCACGACGAAGCTCAGCGCCGCAATGACCGCGACGGCGAGGTATTCGAGCGGCCGCCGGTAATGGGCGATGCGCTGGTTGAGGCCGGGAAGCGTGTCGCGGGTTTGCGGATCGAGCCGCAGCGCGCGCTCCAATACGCCCAGCACGACGATCGTCGCCAGCCGCGCGCCGATGAACGCGGCCAGGGTCACGCCGGGCAGGTAAAGCGCAGCGATGCCGGTGCGCTCGCCGGTCGCCATGCCGATCCAGGCGGTGACGATGGTAATGACCGCGAGATAAGGCCAGGCCTCGGCGAGCCAGGCGCGCCACCGCGTCACCTCTTCCGTGCCGTGACGCGGGGTTCGGATATAGACGGCGACCCTGTGGCGCGAGCGGACGACGACGACGATCAGCAACAGGGCCAATACAAGCGCGATCAGCCGGTCGAGCCCGTCATGAGCGCTCTGGTCGAGGCCGAGCAGCAGCGCGACCTCGATCAGCGCGTCGCCGAGCACGGCGATGACAACGAGCCGGCGCAGCCAGGCCATGACGAACTGCGCGCCGCTATCGTCGAGCCGCCACAGCCGCAACCGACGGTCCGACGGCGACACCAGCATCGTGCCGACGGCTATCGCCGCGCGGCAGATCGCATAGGCGTTGACGATGGCCAGCACGATCAGCCGGGTCTGCTCGCTCATCGCATCGATGACGCTGGTCAGCATGTTGCCGGTAACGGCAAAGACCGCGACCGGAACCAGATCGAAGAGCAGCCGCACCAGGGCGTACGGCAACATCCGCAGCTGCCGGGTGTTCTCGCCGTTGGTCTGGGGCAGGTGGCGCGCGAGCGCCGCCCGCGGCCGGCGCAGCGTCCAGGCGCTGAGAAACTCCAAGCCGAGGGCGCAGCCGACGATCAGCGCCAGCCAGGCGAGCGCGGTGAGAAACAAGGTCGAGGCCGACCGGTCGGTCGCCAGTTCGGTCAGCCACTGCCACAGCGCCGGCAAATTGGTCGTCGTCCGCGCCGCCGACGCGGCATCGCGCGCCACTTGGCTGCTCCACCCCGACAGCGCGACGAGAAGCTGCGCGCCGAGACTGTGCGGCTTGAGCGTTATCGCAGGGGCCGCGGGTGCGGGCTCGGGCGCAGCCGGCGGGGCCGACGCGGGAGTTTCGGCCGGCGCCGGCTCGTGGGCGGGCGCGACCACCGGCGCCGTCGCCGCCAGCGCCCGCAGCACCGCGATCAGCTCGGTGCGTTTTTTCTCGTCCTGCAGCACGTCGAGCGCCTGGCGCGCCTGCGCCGCGGTCAGCGGCGCCGGGGTCGCGGCGTGAGGAGCGGCGGGCGCCGGCGTCTGCGCCGCGGCGGGACGCAGGAAGACCGGTGTCAGCGCCACGAGCGCGAGCAACAGGAACGGTTTCAGCATATCGAGAACCGGATTGTCGACGATAAGTGGTTGAAATTATGGCAGAGGCCGGACGGTTGCGGCCTGCCGCCTGGGTCTCGGCGGATTTCGCGGCAGAATCGGCCGCTCGATCATGGCGCGCGGCGACGGCGGGCGATGCCTGGCGTTATCGCCTTATGCACGATGTCAACGCCGTCATTGAGACAGATATCCCGGCGCGTCTCGATCGCCTGCCGTGGTCGCGGTTTCACACGCTGGTCGTGGCCGCGCTCGGCATCACCTGGATACTCGACGGGCTCGAGGTGACCTTGGCCGGGTCGATCGCCGGGGCGCTCGAGCAAAGCCCGGTGCTGCATTTCGGCGAGCGCGAGGTCGGGCTGGTCGCCACCGCCTATCTCGTCGGCGCGGTGCTGGGGGCGCTGCTGTTCGGCTGGATGACCGACCGGCTCGGCCGCAAGAAATTGTTCATGGTGACGCTCGGCCTCTATCTCGCGGCGACGGCAGCGACGGCTTTTTCGTGGAATCTTACCAGCTTTGCGGTGTTCCGCTTCCTGACAGGGGCGGGGATCGGGGGCGAGTACGCGGCGATCAACTCGGCGATCCAGGAATTGGTGCCGGCGCGGTTCCGCGGCCGCACCGACCTGGCGATAAACGGCAGCTTTTGGATCGGCGCGGCGATGGGCGCGCTCGGCGCGGTGCTGTTCCTGCAACCCGGCGCCTTACCGGCCGATCTCGGTTGGCGCGCTGCCTTCGGCATCGGCGCCGTGCTCGGCCTGTTCATTCTGCTGCTGCGGCGGTGGGTGCCGGAAAGCCCGCGCTGGCTGATGCTGCACAACCGCCACGACGAAGCGACCCGGATTCTCGCCGAGATCGAAGCGCGGGTCGTGACGCCGCACGGCAACGTGCCGGCGGAAAAGATCGCCACGATCCGGCTGGTCGTGTCGGCGCGCAATTCGATGCTGCGCCTGATTCTGGCGATCGTGCGCGATTACCCCAAGCGCGCGGTGCTCGGCCTGACGCTGATGAGCGCGCAGGCGTTTTTCTACAACGCAATCTTCTTTTCCTATGCGCTGGTGCTGACCCGGTTCTACCAGGTGCCGGCGGCCTCGATCGGCTGGTACATCCTACCCTTCGCGCTCGGCAATTTCGCCGGGCCGCTGTTGTTGGGGCCGCTGTTCGACATTGTCGGGCGCAAGCCGATGATCGCCTCGACCTATGCGATCTCCGGGCTGCTGTTGGCCGGGGTCGGGTATCTGTTTCGCGCCGAGCTGGTCGATGCGGCCGAGTTGACCGTCTGTTGGACTGTGATCTTTTTCTTTGCTTCGGCGGCTGCAAGCTCGGCGTATCTGACGGTCAGCGAAAGCTTTCCGCTCGAAGCCCGCGCGCTGGCGATCGCGGTCTTCTATGCGGTCGGCACCGCGATCGGCGGGGCATTGGCGCCGTTGATTTTCGGGCTGCTGATCGGCACCGGCGACCGGGGCACGGTCTATCTCGGCTATTTGTTCGGCGCGGCGCTGATGATCGCCGCGGCGATTGTCGAGCTGCTGATCGGGGTCAAGGCCGAGCGTCAGCCGCTCGAGGCCGTCGCCCGCCCGCTATCGGCTGAAATTCCAGCCTAGCGGAGCCTATATACAGGCCATGCCGATTGCCGCGCCTCGTCCGGAAAACTGGATCCGCGCCGTCCCCGGCGGACTCTATTGCGAGCCCGGCGATTTCTTTATCGATCCGACGCAGGCGGTCGACCGGGCCGTCATCACCCACGGCCACGGCGACCACGCGCGGCCCGACAACCGGCATGTCCTTGCCACCGGGGGCACCGTCGCGATCATGCAGGCACGCTACGGCGAGGCTGCCGGCGGCACGTTGCAGGCGTTGCGCTACGGTGAAACGGTGACGGTAGACGGCGTGAGCGTGACGCTCGCCCCGGCCGGGCATGTGCTCGGCAGCGCCCAGGCGGTGCTGGAATACAAGGGCAGCCGGGTCGTCGTCTCGGGCGACTACAAGCGCCGCCGCGACCCAACCTGCGCGCCGTTCGAGCCGCAATCCTGCGATGTCTTCATCACCGAGGCGACGTTCGGCCTGCCGGTGTTCCGCCATCCGCCCGACACCCATGAGATCGGCCGGCTGCTGCATTCGCTGCGCCTCTTTCCCGAGCGCAGCCACCTGGTCGGCGTCTATGCGCTGGGCAAATGCCAGCGGGTGATCGCGCTGCTGCGCGAGGCCGGCTATGACGCGCCGATCTTCATCCATGGCGCGCTCGCCGAGCTGTGCGGGCTTTACGAGCGGCTCGGTGTGGCGCTCGGGCCGCTGCTTCCGATAACGGGTCTCGCCAAGAGCGAGCTCGCCGGCAAGATCGTGCTGGCGCCGCCGAGCGCGCTCGCCGACCGCTGGTCGCGACGGCTGGCCGAGCCGGTGGCGGCGATGGCCTCGGGCTGGATGCGGGTCAAGCAGCGCGCCAAAGCACGCGGGGTCGAGCTGCCGCTGGTCATCTCCGACCACGCCGATTGGGACGAGCTGACGGCGACCCTCGGGGAGCTCGCCCCGCAGGAGGTTTGGGTCACCCACGGCCGCGAGGAGGCGCTGGTGCATTTCGCCACCGGGATCGGCCTCAAGGCCCGCGCGCTCGCCCTTGTCGGCTATGAGGATGAGGAATTGTAGCTTGCCGCCTGTTGTCCTTTGGGGATGCGTCCGGCCACCGCCCTGACCTTGCGGGGCCCGGCGCGCCAGATTGCTACGGCCGACAGCACATTGCCGCCGATCGCGATCCAGAACGCCGGCGCGTAGCCGCCGGTCAGGTCGTGAACGACGCCCGCGACCCACGGCCCCGCCGCGCCGCCCATGATCGCGGCCAGCATTACCGTCCCGAAGATGCTGCCGTAGTGCCGGCCCGCGAAGATTTCCGCCGGCATCGGCCCCATCACCGAAGTCAGGCCGTAGCCTAGCGTCCCCTGCGTCACCACCATGACCCACAGCAGCGACGCAGTCGGGTGGGCGGGCAGCGCGATCAGCGCCAGGCAGCACAGCACAAAGCCGCCATTGCCGATCGCCCACACCCACTCGCGGCCAATGCGGTCGGACACGTGGCCGAGGACGATCTGGCCCGGCACCGCGGCCAGGCTGACAAGGCCCAGCGCCCAGGCCGCGGTAGACGCGGAGAAGCCGATCTCGGTCAGGTACTTGGTCTGATGCACCTGCACCGCGTACCAGGCAAACAACGCACCGAAATAACCGATGGCAAGCCACCAGAAGCGGCTCGTCCGCAGCGCTCGGCCGAGTGTCCACTCCACTGCCGCCCAGACGGGGTCGACGACATTGGCGGCAGTCTCGGCGGCTGCACCTGCGGCCGAGTCGCCGTCCGGATGGAGCCCGATATCCTCCGGTCGGTGTCGCAGCAGCAGGTTTAGCGGGCCGAGCAGAGCAAGAACCAGCACGCCCAGCATCCAGCACCCGGTGCGCCAGCCGCCGCTCTCGATCTGCGCTTGCAGCCAGGGCAGGATCGTCACCGAGCCGATGCCGACCCCGGAGAACGCGATGCTGATCGCCAGTCCGCGCCGGCGCACGAACCAGTTCGGCAAGTAGAGCGACTGGCCGGTATAGGTAAAGCAATTGACCCGCCGCCGGCCAATGCGCCCAGCGTCAGGTAAAGCTGCCACGGCTCTCGAGCCTGGGTTGCCAGCAGCAGGCCCCCGGCCATCGTTATCACTCCGGCTTCGACGATGATGAGCGGTCCGCGCCGGTCCATCAGCCGCCCGACCCACGGTGTGACCAGTGCCGACACCAAAAAGCCGAACGAGAACGCGCCCGCCGTCACTCCCCGGTCCCAGCCAAATTCGGCGAGGATCGGCGGGAACAGCAGCGAGAAGGCGGTGCGCGCATTGACCCCGACCGCCATCGTGACGAAGGCCACCGCGACCAGCAGCCAGCCGTAGAAGAACGGCAACCGGCGGCGGCCGGACGATGGCAGTGTCGAGGTGTTTTCGCTCATCGCCGCCTTTATACTTCGGCGCATGGAGGTACCGACGGATCAACTGTTCGGCCGCGGCCAAATCGATTTGGATAGGACGGCGTGAACCGCTTCGCTGAGCTGATCGACGGGCTGCTGTTCACCCCGTCGCGCAACGGCAAATTGCGGCTGATGGCGGAGTATTTCGCCACCGTGCCCGACCCCGAGCGTGGTTGGGCGCTGGCGGCGCTGACCGGGGAACTTAGCTTCGCCGAGGCCAAGCCCAGCCAGGTACGGGCGCTGGCGATGGCGCGGGTCGATCCGGTGCTGTTCGCCTGGTCGCTCGATTTCGTCGGCGATCTGGCCGAGACGGTCTCGCTGATCTGGCCGGTTGGCGAGCCCGACGAAAGCGTCCCCGTGCCGGCGCTCTCGGAGATTGTCGACACCTTGCGTATCGCCGGCCGAGCCGATGTCGGGACGCATCTCGCCGGCTGGCTCGACCGGCTCGACGCCACCGGCCGTTGGGCGCTGTTGAAGTTGGTCACGGGGGCGTTGCGGATCGGCGTCTCGGCCCGGCTCGCCAAGACCGCGCTGGCCGAGTGGGGCGGGGTGCCGATCGAGGCGATCGAGGAGATTTGGCACGGGCTCGCGCCGCCCTATGCCCCGCTCTTCGCCTGGCTCGACGGCAGGGGCGAGCGGCCCGAGATCGGCGAGCTGCCGAATTTCACCCCGCTGATGCTGTCGACGCCCGTTGAAGACGAAGACTTTGCCAAGCTGGACCCCGCCGCCTATTTCGCCGAATGGAAATGGGACGGCATCCGGGTGCAGCTGGTGTCGCGGCATGGCGAGCGGCGGCTGTACTCGCGCTCGGGCGACGATATCGGCCCGGCCTTCCCGGATATCCTGGCGGCGGCGCCCGACGACATCGCGCTCGACGGCGAGCTGCTGGTGATCCGCGGCGGCGAGGTCGCGCCGTTCAACGATCTGCAGCAGCGGCTCAACCGCAAGACCCCGACCCCCAAGATGCTGGCCGACTATCCCGCTTCGGTGCGGCTCTACGACATCCTGCGCCTCGGCGGCGAGGATTTGCGGACGCTGCCGCTGAGCGAGCGGCGCCACCGGCTCACGGCCTGGTACGGCAACGCGCCGCGCGACCGGCTCGATTTGTCGCCGCTGGTGCCATTCTCGACCTGGGACGAGCTGAAGGCGCTGCGCGACAACGCCCGCGCCAACGGCATCGAAGGGCTGATGCTGAAGCGCCGCGACTCGGCCTATGTCTCGGGCCGGCCGAAAGGCCCGTGGTTCAAGTGGAAACGCGGCGCGCTGACCATCGATGCGGTCTTGATGTACGCGCAGCGCGGCCACGGCAAGCGCTCGTCGTTCTATTCCGACTACACGTTCGGGACGTGGCGCGACGATGCGCTTGTGCCGGTCGGCAAGGCCTATTCCGGCTTTACCGACGAGGAGCTGCGCCGCCTCGACAAATGGGTGCGCGACAATACCACCAACCGCTTCGGCCCGGTGCGCGAGGTCGCGCCGGGGCTGGTGCTGGAGATCGCCTTCGACAGCGTACACCGCTCGACCCGGCACAAATCCGGGGTGGCGATGCGCTTTCCGCGCGTCCACCGCATCCGCTGGGACAAGCCGTTCTCCGAGGCCGACACGCTGGAAAACCTCGAACGGATGATGACGTGAACGGCATCTGATGATATTTGTTGATACCGGCAAGACTAACCGAGCCGACGCCATGCCGAGCAGTTACACCCTGGGATCCCGCTTTGAGAGTTTCATCAAGGACCTGGTGGAAAGTGGGCGATACAACAACGCAAGCGAGGTTGTGCGCGACGGCCTGCGTCTGTTGGAGGAGCATGAGCAGCGCCGGGCGATCACGGTAGCCGAGCTACGTCGGCTTGCCGAGGAGGGGCGTCTGAGCGGGGTGGCGGAGGAAGACGGTGAGGAGTTTCTTCTGAAGCTGGCCGCAAAATACCGGACGATGGCGGCGCGGAAAGCGCGCCGAGCCTGATGCGACTGCACCTCTCGCGACGAGCGCAAATCGATCTTGTTGAAATCGCAGACTACATCGCGAGAGACAATCCGGGAACGGGCCGCCAGCTTTACTGATGAAATTCTTGAGCACTGTAGAGGACTGATCGCCTTTCCACGTGCCGCCCGCCTGCGCCCGGAGGTTGGGGACGGGGTACGGATCGCCACTTTTCACAGGTATCTGGTTATCTACGTTGTCGACAGCGAGGCGCTCGAAATTCGCCGCATAGTGCATGGCGCACGCAATCTTTTCGACCTCGACATCGGGGTTTAATTTTGCCTTGAAATCGGCCGCGTGTTGCATGATATGCGACGCCCTCGCGCTTAATGGCGTCATGCGCAGGGAGGAGCGGGAATGAACGCAACCCTCACCCTGATCGATCTGGCCGGGACGATCGCGGTCCTGTTGTGGGGCGTGCATATGGTGCAGACCGGCATCCAGCGCGCCTTCGGGCCGCATCTTCGGCGCGTGTTGGGCCGCGCGTTCGGCGACCGTTTCCGCGCCTTTGCCGCCGGGCTGGGGGTCACCGCGATCCTCCAGAGCAGCACCGCCACCGGGCTGATGGCGGCGAGCTTTGCCGCCGGCGGGCTGGTCGATCTGGTGCCGGGGCTGGCGGTGATGCTCGGCGCCAATGTCGGCACGACATTGATCGTGCAGGTGCTGTCCTTCGATGTCAGCCGGCTCGCGGCGCTGTTCGTGCTGGTCGGGGTGGTGCTGTTCCGGCGCGGGACGTTGTCCCGCCCGCGCGACCTCGGCCGGGTCGCGATCGGCCTGGGGCTGATGCTGTTCGCATTGCAGCAACTGTTGAACCTGATCACCCCCTACGAGGACGTGCCCAGCCTGCGGTTGCTGCTCGGCGCGATCGCAACCCAGCCGCTGATCGACGTGATTCTCGCAGCGGGCTTGACCTGGGCGGCGCATTCGAGCGTCGCGGTGGTGCTGCTCATCGTCTCGTTTGCGGCGAAGGGCGTGGTGCCGCCCGAGGCGGCGTTCGCGCTAGTGCTCGGCGCCAATCTCGGCACCGCGCTCAACCCGCTGATCGAGGGTGCGATCGGCAGTGACCCGGCGGCGAAGCGGCTGCCGGTCGGCAACCTGGTCAACCGGGCGATTGGCGTGCTGCTCGGCTTGGCGCTGCTCGGTCCGATCAGCCGGCTGATGGTGACGATCGAGCCCGACGCGGCGCGCTCGGTCGCCGATTTCCACACGCTGTTCAACCTGGCGACGGCGCTTGTCTTTCTGCCGGTGCTGGGCCCGTTCGCGCGGCTGCTGGCGAAGGCGATGCCGGCGCGCGCGGTCGCCGCCGACCCGTCGCAGCCGATCTACCTCGACGAGGCGGCGCGCGAGATGCCGTCGGTCGCGCTCGCCGGCGCCGCGCGCGAGGCGCTGCGCATGGTCGACGTGCTCGGCGAGATGCTGCGTGGCGGGTTCGACGCGCTCGACCGCGGCGACCGCAAGCGGCTCGCCGAGACCAAGCGGCTCGACACGGTGCTCGACCGGCTCAACGGCGCGGTCAAGAGCTACCTGACCGCGCTCGAGCCCGACACGCTCGATGCCGCCGACGACCGGCGGTTGTCCGAAATTCTCGCCTTTATAACCAACATCGAGAATGCCGGGGACTGCGTCACCCGGGGGCTGATGGACCTTGCCGGCAAGCGGCTACGCCGGGGACTCGCCTTCTCGGTCGAAGGCCAGGCGGAAATCAGGGCGATGTTCGAGCGGCTCGACGGCAATTTGCGCACCGCCGCCGGGGTGTTCATGACCAACGACCCCCGCGCCGCCCGGCGTCTCCTGGCCGAGGAGGAAGTGTTCCGCGACCTCGAAGCCCGCGCCACCGAGGCGCATTTCGCCCGCATCCGCGCCGGCCGGGTCGAGAGCCGCGAGACCAGCGCGCTGCATCTCGACGTGCTGCGCGACCTGAAGCGCATCAACGCGCACCTGACCGCGGCGGCCGACCCCGTGCTCGACCGCACCGGCGAGTTGCTGCCGAGCCGCCTCAAGCAGGACGCCGAGGGGCCATAGCTACTCCGCCGCCTGGTTGACCACCAGGTTGCCGTCGTCGTCGACCGCGAGCCCGGTATCGCGTGCGAGGGTAATGACCGACGGGTGCCAGTCGACCTTGCCGGTGTCCGGCCCGCCGACCACCGCGATCAAGGTAGCCTCGGGGTCGTCGCCGGCGTTGCGGAAGCCGCGATAGATGCCGATCGGCACGTTGACGATGTCGCCCGGCTGCAAGGTGACGACGCGCTCGGCCTCGCCTTCGAGCCAGAACACCTCCCACGGCCCCTTGACCGCGATGAACACTTCCTCGGTCGGGTGGCGGTGCAAGGCCGCGCCGTGGCCCTTTGGCGTGTTGCGGACATAGGTGACGGCGAAGCCGTGCGCGCCCGCCTTGATCTTCGGCGCGAGGCGCGGGTCCTTGGTGTTCTCGACCACACCCATGCCAATGACGTTGATGATCTCGCGCTGGTAGCCGGGGATGCGCTGGTCGAGAAAGGCGAGGTCGGAGCCTTTCATCGCGTCCAGCCGGGCGACCTGGCCGCCCTCCATCTCGGCAACCGAGACCGCGGGCACCGGCTTGCCGCGCAAGCGGGGATCGACATAGGCCATGACACCCTCCCTTCAATTGGCTGGTGCCGTAGCGTAGCGCGATCGCCGGCTAGGGGTAAGTCCCGCTAGGGGTAAATTCCGCTAGGGGTAAATGAAGTATCGCGGCAGGTCGGCGAGCGTCGGGTGATGCTTGTCCTTGTCCGACAGCACCGGCTCTTGGCCGCCGAGCCGCCAGTCGATGCCGAGCGCGGGGTCGTCCCACAGCAGGCCCCGGTCGTGCTTGGGCGAGTAGTACTGGTTGACTTTGTAGACCAGCTCGCTGTTCGGCTCGAGCGTGCAAAAGCCGTGGGCAAAGCCTTCGGGGACGTAGAGCTGGTTGCCCTCGGCGGCGCTGAGCACGACCGCGACATGCTTGCCGTAATTGGGCGAGCCCTGGCGGATATCGACCGCGACGTCGAGGATCGCGCCGGCGACGACCCGCAGCAGCTTTGCCTGCGCCATCGGCGCCAGCTGAAAGTGCAGCCCGCGCACCACTCCCGGCGTCGCCGACAGCGAATGGTTTTCCTGCACGAAATCCGAGTCGATGCCATGCGCGGCCAGCGCGTCGGCGCGGAAGATTTCGGCGAAGAAGCCGCGCGAGTCGCCGTGGCGGACCGGCTGAATCAGCTTGACCTCGGGCAGCGTGGTATCGGTGATCTGCATCGCGTTGCTCCAATCCGGTCTTGTCCTAACGCCGATTTGTTAAAATCGGCCCTGTTGATATCCGCCGCCCGGAGCTTGCCGCCGTGTCGGCCTCTGTGCCAGTCTGCCGCGATGCGACCGTCGAATTACTATGCCGCACCGGGGTTCGAACGCGCCGGGCTGAAGCGCCGCGAGCCCGAATGGATCCGCGCGCAGGCATCCGACGCCGCCTCGCAATTCGTGCCGGTCTGGCGCACCCACAACCTGGTCGCCGAGATCGCCGACAGCGACCCGCGCGCGATCGTGCTGACCGCGGACCATGTCGCGCAGCTGCTCGGCGAGGCCGGCGGTCACGACGACCATCTGGCGCATGGAAGGCTGGTATTCCTCGGGGTCATCGACGAGCGGGCGCATTTCGCAGTCGATCTCTCCGCGATCGAGGCGCCGCTCGACGCGCTGGCCTCGCCGGCGCTGGCGGCGAGCGGCATCCCGGCCGACGGCGCGCGCTTCGCCGATCTGCGCCAGCTCGCGGGACGGCTCGCGCGGCACGAGGGGGCGCTGCTCGCGCTTGCCCGCGCCATGCTGTGGTGGCATTCGCGGCACCGCTTCTGCGGCCTCTGCGGCGCGCCGACCCTGAGCGAGGAGGCCGGGCACATGCGCCGCTGCACCAGCGAATCGTGTAAGGCGATGCACTTTCCGCGCACCGACCCGGCGGTGATCATGCTGGTCCATGACGGCGACCGGGCGCTGCTCGGCCGCAACAAGAACTTTCCGCCGGGCATGTATTCGACCCTCGCCGGGTTTGTCGAACCGGGCGAGAGCCTCGAGGACGCGGTCGCCCGCGAGGTACGCGAGGAAACCGACATCGCGGTCGGCACGGTCACCTACCACTCGTCGCAGCCTTGGCCGTTTCCGGCCAACATCATGCTCGGCTTTCACGCCGAAGCGACACCGAGCGAGATCACCGTCGATTACGGCGAGCTCGAAGACGCCAAATGGTTCGAGCGCGACTGGATCCTGGCGCATACCGACGACAACAGCTTCCGCCTGCCGCGGCGCGACTCGATCGCGCGCCGGCTGGTCGAGGATTGGCTGTACAAGCGGACTTAGCCCATCAGCGAGTTGCGGCGGCGCACCAGCGGCATGACGAACAGGCCGAGCGCGAACAGCGCACCCATCATCAGGATCACATCGTTAAAGGTCATTACCAGCGCCTCGCGCTGAACGATGCCGGCGAGCAGCTTCATCGTCGCCGGGCCGGCGCCACCGGGGAAATGCGGGTCGAGCCGGCTGCTTTGCGCATTGAGGAAATGCTGCACGGCCGGACGCGCCGGGTTGATGTTCTCGATCAGCCGGCTCCAATGGAAATGCAGCCGCGAGTTCATGATCGTGCCGATCGTGGCGAGGCCGAGCGCGCCGCCCAGGTCCCGGGTCAGATTGTAAAGCCCGGCGGCGTTTTTCAGCATGTCGGCGCGCAGCGTGCTGAGCGAGATCAGGTTGGCCGGCAGATAGCAGAACATCAGCGCGATGCCGCGCACGATCTGCGGCACCAGCAGCTCGGGAAAACTCGCCTGGTTGGTGAGGGTGGCGGTCAGGTACATCGACACCGCGAAAAGCCCCATGCCGATCGCCAGCATGATGCGCAGGTCGAGCTTGCGGGCGATGCGGGCGCTGAACGGCGACATCACCATCTGCGCCAGCCCGGTGACGACGACTGTCATGCCAATCTGAAAGGCGCTGAAGCCGCGCACCTGCGCCAGAAACAGCGGGATCACATAGGTCGCGCCGTAAAGGCCGGTGCCGATGATGAAGGTGTAGAACGTGCCCATCGCAAAGTTGCGGTTGCGGAAGGTGCGCAGATCGACGATCGGCTGGCGGTAGGTCAGCACGCGCCAGAAGAACAAGGCCGACGTGACCGACGCCACGATCACGGCGATGCGGATCGCGCCGTCGTCGAGCCAATCCCAGCGCGGCCCTTCCTCGAGTGCGTATTCGAGGCTGCCGAGGAACACCGCCATCAGCACCAGCCCGGTCAGGTCGAAATAGCGCAACAGGGTCAGGTCGGGCTTGTCGATGTCGATCATGCACCACACGGTGGCCGCTACGGCGATCCCCGGCACGATGTTGACCAGGAACAGCCAGTGCCACGACAGCGTGTCGGTCAGATAGCCGCCGACCGTCGGTCCCAAGGTCGACGACAGGTTCAGGATCAGCGAGATGATGACCATGATCGAGCCGAGCTGGGGCTGGCGGAACTTGGTGTAGACCACAGGGAAGACCAACGGCGTGATCGCGCCGCCGCAGGCTCCTTGCAGGGCGCGGTAGAGGATCATCTGGTTGAGGCTCGTCGCGGTCGCGCACAACGCGCTCGCCGCGGTGAAGCCGAGCGCCGCGGCGACGAACACGACCCGCGTCGACATCAGCCGCGACAGGCTGCCGGATAGCGGCACCATCACCACGTCGGCGATCAAGTACGCGGTCTGCACCCAGCTGATCTCGTCGGAGCTGGCCGACAGCCCGCCCTGGATCTGGGTCAGCGAGCTGGTGACGATCTGGACATCCATGATCGCCATGAACTGTCCGAATACCATTGCCAAGACGCCGAACCAGTCGCGCAGAGTTGGCGGCGGGGGGCCGGCCGCAGCCGTCGCGGGTGTCGCCGGCGGCGGCGCTGCCGCACGCGGCGGCTCGGGCCGAGGCCGGCGGACGCGGCGCAGCGGCGACGCGAAAGCCCAGCTCACTGACGGCCCTGAAGTGTGCCGGCGGGTCCGGCCTGGGCGGTCCCGGCAATCCCGCCCTCGGTGGTTGCCGCCCTGGACTCGCGGGTATCGACCGTTACCGTCACCGACAGGCCCGGCCGCAGCAACTGCGCCAGCGGCCCGTCGGGCGGCAGGGCGATGCGCACCGGTACGCGCTGGACGATCTTGGTGAAATTCCCGGTGGCGTTGTCGGGCGGCAGCAGCGAGAACTGCGCCCCGCTCGCCGGCGCAAAGCTCTCGATGCGGCCGGTGATCGGCCGGTCGGGATAGGCGTCGACCGAGACCTCCGCAATCTGCCCCGGACGCATCTGGGTCAGCTGCGTCTCCTTGAAATTGGCGGTGACGTAGACCTGCGGCAGCGGCACCAGCGAGGCCAGCTGCGTACCCGGCTTGACGTATTGCCCGATCTGTCCGGCGCGGTTGCCGGCAACCCCAGCGACCGGGGCGCGGATGATGGTGTCGTCGAGCTGGTTGCGGGCGAGCTGCAGCGAGGCGCGGGCCTGCATCAGCTTGGCCTCTTCCTCGCGCTTCTGCGAGTCGAGCACGGCGAGCTGCTGTTTCTCCGCGGCAAGCGCGGCGTGCGCCTTCAGCACCGCCGCATCCGCCTTGCGGGCGTCGGCCTCGGCGGTTTCAAAGCGTTGGCGGGTGGCGACGTCGCTGGTCAGCAGCGAGATATAGCGTTTGCGGTCGAGCTGGGCGCGGGTGACCTCGATATCGGCGGTCTGCACGGTCGCATCGGCCTGATCGATCACCGCTTGCTGCAGCTCGCGGCGGCTGCCGAGGGTGGCGACGGTGGCCTCCTCGTTGGCGACGACCGCCTCCGCCTGGTGGACGCGGGCGACAAAATCGGCGTCGTCGATGAGGAAGAGAATCTGGCCTTCCTTGACCCGCTCGTTGTCCTGGACCCGCACTTCCTTGATGGTGCCCTCGATCGTCGGCGCGATCAGCGTGATGTCGCTTTGGATGTAGGCGTCGTCGGTGGATTGCTGGAAGCGCCAATCCTGCCACCAGCGCAAAATGCCGTAGCCGCCGAGCACTAGGATCAGCGCCGGCACGACGATCAGCAATGTCCTGCGCATTGTCGGGGGTTCGTTTCCTGTACCAACTAGACTGAACGGTTCAGTTCAGTATTGCGAAAAGATGTAAGCGCCGTTAAACCCTGTCAAGCAATGAGCGAAACCGCCGCACGCATAGCTGGTCCGAGCGCTCTGAGCGACAAGGCCGAAAGCATCCTCGCGGCAGCGTGGCAGAGCTTTCTCGCCCGCGGTTTCGGGGCGGTGAGCATGGATGCGATCGCGCGCGAGGCCGGCGCGTCCAAGGCGACGGTCTACGCCTACTTCGCCAGCAAGGAGGAGCTGTTCGGCGCCGTAATCGCGCGCGAGGGCGAGCGGTATTTCCGCGGCTTTTCGGCGGGCGAGCTCGATCCGTGTGCGGTCGAGGCGTCGCTCGCCGAGATCGCACGCCGCTTTCTCGATCTGGTGCTGTCGCCGGAAGCGATCGCGATCAACCGCATCATCATCAGCGAGGCGTCGCGCTTTCCGCAGCTCGGCGAAGTGTTCTGGCGCGCCGGGCCCGAGCGAACCCGCGTCCAGATCGAGGCGTTTCTGAGCCGGGCGGTCGCGGCCGGCACGCTCGCCATCGCCGACACCAGGGTCGCCGCCGAGCAGTTCGTCGCGCTGCTGCGCGGCGACATCCACCAGCGCCAGCTGCTCCGCCTCGACGACGGGGTCGACGCGGCGGAGCTCACCGCCCCCACTGAAGCGGCGGTGGCGACATTCCTCAAGGCGTTCGGGGCTTAAGAGGTGATCAGTTGAGCTGACGCACCACAACACCTCCTCCCCCGGGCTTGTCCCGGGGGTCTGCGTCTTTGCCAGCAAGCGGCGAGCGGCGGATAGAAAGACGTGGGTGGGGGTCAAGCCCGGCCAAGGGCGATAAATGAAGCCAGTCCGGCCCGAAGCGGACCAGCATCAGGCCGCGACGGCGGCGACTTTCTTGGCCGGCGCCGTCGCGAAGGCGTCTTCCTCGCCTAGTTCCGGCATGATCAGCGCGCGGTCGATATAGGGCGCGGTGTCGCGCTCGACCTTCTTGCGCAGCCGGTGCAGGAACAGGTAGTAGCGCACCAGGTTGACGTGGGTCGCCGCGACTTCCCAAACCCGCCGCGGATAAAACACCAGCGGGCTCTCGATCGGCAGGCCGGCGCGGCGCTGGCGGCGCAATTTGCGGCGGAAGAAACCGCCTTGCAGCGGATGCACCTTCTCCTGGCGGAAGGTGAAATAGAATTGCAGCACGTGGTTGACGAGGCGCACCGGCTTGATGCCGCTGGCCTTGGCGCGGCGCAGCAGGCGCTCGATGTGCTCGGGCGAATAATAGAGGTCGAAGGCGCGGCGGTAGAGCGCCTGCCACTCGGCGCTCGACATGGTCGCGTGGCCGGTGGTGACGTGCTCCAGGTCGTATTTGTTCATGTCGGGGTCCATCCACACCCCGGTTGCGTTGAGCTGCTTGTGGTCGGCCGAACCCGGCAGCGGGGTCAGGATGAAAAATTCGAGCAAATCGATCGGCAGCTCTTCCTGCACCGTGCGGATGTCGCGGGCGACCCGTTCCGGCGTGTCGTTCGGGAAACCCAGGATGTAGCCCGCGTAGGTGATGACCCGGTGCTTGCGCCATTCGAGGAACAGCTGGCGGTACTCGTGCACCCGGTTCTGCTTTTTCTTGGCGGCGAGCAGATTGTCGGGGTTGATGTTCTCAAGCCCGACGAACACCCGTGCGCAGCCGGCCCGCGCCGCCTTCTCGACGAAGTTCGGAATGCGGTGGCACAGCGTGTCGACCTGGATGATGAAGTTGAGGGTCAGCCCCTCGTTCTCGCGCATCTCGATGAGGCGGTCGAAGATCGCTTCCCAGTTGCGGTTGCGCGCGAAATTGTCGTCGGTGATGAAAAAACGGTAGATGCCCTGGGCGAGGTTGGCGCGCACCAGCGCCTCGACGTCGTCGGCGTCGCGCCAGCGCGACTTGCGGCCCTGGACGTTGATGATCGTGCAAAAGCTGCACTGGAACGGGCAACCGCGTCCGGCATCGAACGCGCCCAAGGTCTCGCTGTATTTCTTGACGATCTCGATCGGCAGGATCGGCGTCACCGCCTGCTGCAGTCCGGGCAGGTCGTTCATGTAGTTGTAGATCGGCTTCAGCTGCCCGGCGAGCGCGTCGGCGAATACCTCCTGCAGGCGCCCCTCGGCCTCGCCGGCGAACAGGCCGATGCCCATGTCGCGCGCGGCGGCGATGTCGGGCGGCAGCTCGGGCAGCATCGCCAGGCAGCCGGAGACATGAAACCCGCCGATCGCGACCTGCACCCCGACGGCGCGGAACTGCCGCGCGATCTCAACCGCGCGCGGAAACTGGTTCGACTGCACCCCGACCAGGCAAACCAGTCCGGCATCGGCCGCGGCGATGCGGCGGACGATCTTCTTTACCGGGATGACGGTGTGGCACTCGTCATAGGCGTTGATCTCGATGTCGACATCGGCGCCGAGCAGCCGGCGGCCGGCGATGTCCTGGGCCAACGCGTAAAGGCAGGCGAGCGAGTTCGACGGAATCCACGACTTCGCCCATTGGATGACATAGCCGTCGTCGTCGTAATGCGACGGCTTGATCAGCTCGACGACAAAGCGGCGCTGTCCCATGGGCGGCGAGTCTACCTGTCGCACAAAGGCAGAGAAAGCGATTAAATCGGCGGCGGCGATGGCCATCTTTATCGACAACCAGGGGAATGGAACCAAGGGAATGGCGATACAGGACCGGCAGATCGGGCGCGCGCTTCCCCGCTTTGAGGATGCACGTTTCCTGCGCGGCGAGGGCCGGTTCGTCGAGGATATCGACGCGCTGGGCCAGCTCTATGGCTATGTGGTGCGCTCGCTGCATGCCCATGCCGAGATCGCCGGCATCGATACCAGTGCGGCGCGCGCCTTGCCGGGGGTGCGTGGGGTCTTCACCGCCGCCGATCTGACGGCGGAGGGGCTCGGGCCGATGCCGTGCATCGCCCAGGTGGCGACGGTCGGGCCGATGATCGTGCCGCCGCGCTTTGCGCTGGCCGCGGACAAGGTGCGGCATGTCGGCGATCCGGTGGCGTTTGTCGTCGCCGACACCCGCGACATCGCGCGCGACGCGGCGGAGTTGGTCGCGGTCGATTACCGGGTGCTGCCGGCGGTGGTCGATGCGCCGGCGGCGCTGGCGCCGGGCGCGCCGCAATTGTGGGACGAGGCGCCGGGCAACTTCTCCTACCGTTTCGAGCGCGGCGACAAGGCGGCGGTCGCCGCCGCCATCGCCCGGGCGGCGCATGTGGTCGAGATCGAGCTGGTCAACAACCGCCTCGTCGTCGCCCCGATCGAGACGCGTGCGGCGATCGGGCGATACGATGCGGCCACCGACAGCCTCGACCTGGTGCTGACCGGGATGGGGGTGCAGAGCCTGCGGCAGCAGCTTGCCGCCTCGGTCTTCCACCTGCCGCCCGAGCGCATCCGGGTCAGCGCACCCGATGTCGGCGGCGGGTTCGGGATGAAGAATTTCCTCTATCCCGAATGGGTTCTGGTCCTGTTCGCAGCGCGCCGGCTGGGGCGCTCGGTCAAATGGATTGGCGAACGCGGGGAGGATTTTCTTTCCTCGGCACAGGGCCGCGACAACCATAGCAAGGGGCGGCTGGCGCTTGACGTCGACGGGCGGTTTCTCGCGCTCGCGGTTGAGACCGTCGCCAATCTCGGCGCCCATATCTCGACCAACGGGCCGGGCAGCTCGACCAACTCGCCGGCGACCGCGATGGGCGGGGTCTACCGCATTCCGGCGATTTCGATGTCGGTGCAAGGCGTCTTCACCAACACCGTACCGATCGACGCCTATCGTGGCGCCGGCAAGCCCGAGGCCAACTACCTGACCGAGCGGCTGGTCGAGCTGGCGGCGCGCCGGCTCGGCATCGATCCCGTCGAGCTGCGGCGGCGCAACGTGATCCGCGCGTACCCGTATCGCGCGGCGCTAGGCTCGCTGATCGATAGCGGCAAGTTCGCCGCCAATCTCGACGCCGCGGCAGAGCGGGCGTTGACCGAAGATTTCGCGGCCCGGCGCGCGGAGTCGGCGAAGCACGGGCGGCTGCGCGGGCTCGGCATCGCCTGTTTTCTCGAAACCGCGCGCGGCGCCCCGAACGAGGGCGCCGAAATCCGCTTCGAGGATGACGGCAGGGTGGCGCTGCTGCTCGGCACCCAGTCGAACGGGCAGGGGCACGAGACGAGCTATCCGCAGATCGCCGCCGACCTGCTGGGTCTGCCGATCGAAGCGTTTCGCTTTGTCCAGGCCGATACGCGCGAAATCCCCGCCGGCAACGGGCATGGCGGGGCGCGCTCGATGCACCAGGGCGGCTTTGCCTTGCATAAGGCGGCCGGGATGGTGATCGCCAAGGGTCGCGCGGTCGCCGCGGGGCTGCTGCAGGCCGAGGCCGGCGAGCTCCTGTTCGAGGATGGGCGCTACGCGGTGCCCGACAGCGGCCGCAGCGTCGATCTGCTGGCGGTGGCGCGCGCGGCCGCCGATCCGGCGAATATGCCCGACGAAGTGCAGCCCGGCCTCAATTCCTATGCCTGGAACGAGTGCGATGTGTTCACCTTCCCCTCGGGCGCGCATGCCGCCGAGGTCGAGATCGACCCCGAGACCGGAATGGTGACGCTCGAACGCTATCTCGCGGTCGACAATTACGGGCGGGTGATCAACCCGCTGCTGACCGTGGGCCAGGTGCAGGGCGGGGTGACCCAGGGCATCGGCCAGGCGCTGTGGGAGCACACGGTCTACGATCCGGGGTCGGGCCAGCTGCTGAGCGGCTCGCTGATGGATTACGCGCTGCCGCGGGCCGGCGACCTGCCGGCTTTGGAGATCACGCTCGACGGGTTGCCGACCGCGGCCAACCCGCTCGGGGTCAAGGGTTCCGGCCAGGCCGGCGCCATCGCCGCGCCGCAGACCATCGTCGCCGCCGTGCTCGATGCGCTCAGGCCCCTCGGGATCGAACACATCGACATGCCGGCCACCCCGGAGCGCGTATGGCGGGCGATCAGGGACGCCTTGCGGTGACAGCCGTAGATAACTAGTTATATAACTAGTTATGAGGAGATTGCGCATGAATTGGCCGGTGCAGGAAGCAAAGGCCCGCTTCAGCGAATTGCTTGAAAAAAGCGTCAAGGAGGGACCTCAAATCGTCACCAAGCGCGGGATCGAAACAGCCGTGCTTGTGCCCATCAAGGAGTGGCGTGCGCTCCAGCAGACGGCTAGGCCCAGCCTGAAGGAATTGCTGCTTGCTCCCGAGCCCCGGTTCGAGATGGACATTCCAGATCGCCGGCAATGGCGCTGGCGCGCGTTCCCGAAATTAAAGTAACCGACCGTGTATCTTCTCGACACCAACGTCATATCGGAATTGCGTCGTCCCAAGCCGCATCGTGGGGTCGTCACCTGGCTGTCGAGCATTGCCAAAGACGCGGTCTTTCTTTCTGCGGTTACCATCGGCGAGCTGCAAATCGGGGTTGAGAAGCTTCGGGAACAGGATACGGCGAGAGCTGGAATCATCGAGCACTGGGTGGAGGCAATCGCGGCGAATTACAATGTCCTGCCGATGGACACTGCGAGCTTTCGCCGCTGGGCACAGCTGATGCGCGGCCAACCGCTCGATATCGTCGCCGACGCCATGATCGCTGCCACCGCTCTGGTTCACAATTTGACGGTGGCGACCCGCAACCTGCGCGACTTCGAGCGGCTGGGGGTAACCGTTATCGACCCCTTTCGTCTCGGACGAGGTCTCTAAGACGATCGAGGCACTGGTCGCGGGTGGCGGTGAAATCGCCGACTTCCCACCAGCGGCGTACCGCGCTCAGCAATTTACCCACCTGCGGCCCCGGCGGCACGCCGAGCGCGGTTATGTCATCGCCGTCGAGCGGGAAGGCGGGGATCGGCCAGGTCTCGGCCAGCTCCAGCAAATCGCGCAGCCGCGGCGGCGCGATGCGGCTCGCGGCGGCCGAGAGCAGCGCGAGGTCGCGGTGGCGCTCCTTGCCCAGCCGGTAAAGGCTGAGGCGCTGCGCCTTCGGGTCGCCGCCGAGATCGGGCCAAGGCGAGGCCAAGCCGGCGAGGCGATCACGCTCGGCATTCGACAGCCGCAACCGGCTTGCCAGCGCGGTTGCGCCGGCCTTGTCGACTTCTACCAGCGCGGCGAGGCGAAGTAGGGGATCGGTCGCAAAGCCCCCACCCCAACCCTGCCCCGCTTGCGGGGGAGGGAGTACCTCTGTCACGTTGCCGGCTGCCGGCTCCCTCCCCGCTTGCGGGGGAGGGTCGGGGTGGGGGTTGCGAGCGACAGAAAGCGTTCCAGACGGTCGATCCGCGTCGCCTCGGGCGCGATCGAGCTCAGCACGCCGTCGTCGCGCATCATCGCCAATGCGCGGATCGGATCGGGCGCAACCAGCAGCCGCATAAATTCGCGCGAGACCCGCTCGGCCGACAGCGTCGCCAGTTGCGGCACGGCATCGCGGCAGGCGGCGCGCGCCGCCGCGTCGCCCTCGCTGCTGCCGAAGCGCGCCTCGAAGCGGTAGTAGCGCAAGACCCGCAGTACGTCTTCGGCGATCCGGGTCGCGGGGTCGCCGACAAAGCGCACCCGTCTCGCGGCGAGATCGACGCGCCCACCGACCGGGTCGTAAAGCGTTCCGTCGGCGCCGAGGTAGATCGCGTTGATCGTGAAATCGCGCCGCGCCGCGTCCTCGTCCCAGCCGGCGCCGAAGGCGACCACCGCATGACGGCCATCGGTTTCGACATCCCGGCGCAAGGTGGTGATCTCGAATGTACGCGGCGGGACGACGGCCGTGACGGTGCCGTGCGCGAGGCCGGTCGGCACGGTTTTGATTTTCGCCTGTTTGAGCGCCGCAATGACAGCATCGGGCCGTGCCGGGGTGGCGAGGTCGATATCGCCGCCGTCAATGCCGAGTATCGCGTCGCGCACGCAACCGCCGACAAACCGCGCCTCGATCCCCGCCGCCGTCAGCGCGCCGAGCAAGCGCTGCACCACCGGCTCGTGCAGCCAGGGCGGATCGAGCCGGCTCACGGCGTTTTCTGCGGGTCGATATGGCCGGGAATGATCTCCCCGTTCTCGACATGCGGGGCCACGTAGACCCCCGGCGTCGCGGTGCCGTAATGCACCGTCACGACAAACAGCACCAGCGCGGCCAGCACAACCCCCGTCGCGGCGAGCCAAACCCACGGCATCGCCCGCCACGACACCGCGCCGCCAGCTTGCTCCGACCAGCGCATCGCCTGCAGCCAGACCAGATACAGCAAGGTCGGCAGCACTAGCGGCACGACGAGGGTCAACAGTTCGCGCAGCATCCCGGCATCGCTTGACGTTTCACGCGGTCAGCACCTCGGCGAGGTTGACGAGCATCCCGGCGGTGGCGCCCCAAATGTTGCGCCCCTCATAGGGCAGCACAAAGAACACCCGGGTGCGCCCGGCCGATTCGCGCTCGGTGCGGTTGTGGTTGCGCCGGTCGAGAATGTAGGACAGCGGCACCTCGAACGCCTCGGCGACCTCGTAGGGATCGATGGTCAGTGGATAGGGCGGCCGGATGATGCCGACGATCGGGGTGATCTCGAACCCGGTGCCGGTGACGTAGGTGTCAAGCCGCCCGATAATGCTGACATGGTCGCGGGGCAGGCCGACCTCCTCCTCGGTTTCGCGCAGCGCGGCGGCGATTTCGTCGTCGTCTTCGGCCTCGATGCGTCCGCCGGGGAATGCGATCTGCCCGGCATGGGCCGACAGATGCGGCGTGCGCTGAGTCAGCAGCACGGTCATTCCGCCCGGATGCTCGATCAGCGGCACCAGCACCGCGGCCGGGCGCAGCGCGGCGCTGGGCGGCGTCTCGCCGGGGTTGAGGTCGTGGTCGCCGCGGGTCGCCTCGCGCACCTCGGCAGCTTCAACGGGGTCGGAGGTGCCGCCAAAGCCGCGCCTGCCGGGCTGCCGCCGCGCCAGGCGCTCGATCAACTCTTCGCGAGCCCAGGTGCCGTCCGGGGGGCGAGAGCTCATGCGTCTTCCGGGTCGCCGAGGTCAAAAAACACGCCGCCGCTCCACACCCCAAAGCCGTCGCCCTCGGCCTTGCCGGCTTCGCGCTCGGCGTCGGCGATGTCGACCAGCTCGTAAAATACCGGGCGGTTGAGCAGCGCCTCCAACCCCGGCCGCACCAGCACATAGGGGGCTGGCTCGCCGTTTGCAGCGGCATCGACGCGGAGCGGATGATCCGGGCCGGCCGCCACAATCTCGTCGAGATTGGTGCGGAAACTCAATGTGCGCTGGCGGCCTTCACCCTCGGTCATCAGCTCGACGGCGACAAAGGGCGCATCTTCGACCGCGACCCGGCCGCGCTCGGCCGGGGTTACCAGCGAATAACTCCCGTCGTCCTCGCGCCGCAAGACGGAGGCAAACAGCTTGACCAGTTTTTGCCGGTTGATCGGCGAGCCGCGGTAGTACCAAGTGCCGTCGCGGGCAATGCGCATGTCGAGATCGCCGTGATCGACCGGCGGCGGCCTTTGGCCGCTGCGACGGCCGCTCGCGGAGGAATTGCCGGAGGCAGTATTATCCATCAGTGTCGGCTTCACCGGTGTCGGTGATGTGTCGGCGCCTTTACGCGAGGCAGACAGTTTGGCTTCCACGACACCCCTTAACCCCCCGCCGGGGGATATCGTCGCCGAGGTCGAAGCGCTGGGCGAACGGCTGAGCCTCGTGCGCGAGCGGATCGGCGAGGTCATTTTCGGCCAGCGCGAAGTGATCGAGCAAGCCTTGATCACGTTGTTGTCCGGCGGGCATGCGCTCCTCATCGGTGTTCCCGGCCTCGCCAAGACGCGGCTGGTCGAGACGCTCGGCACCATACTTGGCGTCGACGACAAGCGTATCCAATGCACCCCGGACCTGATGCCCGCAGATATCCTCGGCTCCGAGGTGCTGGAGGAGAGCGAAAGCGGCCGGCGCTCGTTCCGCTTTCTCCAGGGGCCGGTGTTCTGCCAGCTGCTGATGGCCGACGAGATCAACCGCGCCAGCCCGCGCACCCAATCGGCCCTCTTGCAGGCGATGCAGGAGGGGCGGGTGTCGATCGCCGGGCAGTACCACCCGCTGCCGCGCCCGTTTCATGTGCTGGCGACGCAGAACCCGTTGGAGCAGGAGGGCACTTACCCGCTGCCCGAGGCGCAGCTCGACCGCTTCCTGCTGCAGATCGACGTCGACTACCCCGACCTCGATTCCGAGCGGCGCATGCTGATCGCCACCACCGGCCTCGCCGAGACCCCGCCGCGCCCGGCGATGACCGCCGACGAGCTGCTCGCGGCGCAGCGCCTGGTCCGGCACATTCCGGTCGGCGACAGCGTCGTCGATGCGATCCTCAAGCTGGTGCGTTTTGGACGGCCGGAGGACGCCGCCGACGGGGCGCGCCGATTTGTCGCCTGGGGGCCGGGACCACGCGCTAGCCAGGCGCTGATGCTGGCCTGCCGGGCGCGCGCCTTGATCGACGGCCGCTATGCGCCCTCGGTCGACGACGTGCTGGCGCTGGCGGCGCCGGTGCTGCGCCATCGCATGGCGGTGAGCTTTGCCGGCCGCGCCGAGGGGATCGGCGTGACCCAGGTCATCGAGCAGATGATGGCGCCGCTCAGGTGATCTCCGCCAAATGATTTCAGCACGGGCGATCGGCCGGATCGCGACAGCACCGCTCGGGCCGGTTCCGGCGGCGGGTTCGCTGCGGCATCGGGCCGAGCAGACCGCCGCCGCGCTGCCGCCGCTTTTGGTGGCCGCCGAGCGCATCGCCGCGACGGTGGCGCAGGGCGTCCACGGCCGCCGCCGGATCGGCCAGGGCGAGACCTTCTGGCAGTTCCGCCAGTACCAACCGGGCGACGCCGCCTCTCGCGTCGACTGGCGCAAGAGCGCGCAGTCGCAGCGGCTTTACATCCGCGAGACCGAGTGGGAGGCGGCGCAGAGCGTCTATTTGTGGCGCGACGCCTCGCCGTCGATGGATTACAGCTCGGCCGGGTATATCCCCGGCGGCGACTGGCCGACCAAACGCGAGCGGGCCGAACTGATCCTCGTCGCCCTGGCCAGCCTGCTGGTGCGCGGCGGCGAGCGGCTGAGCCTTTTGGGCAGCGGCATCGCGCCGTTGAACGGACGGGTGGCGCTGTCTCGGCTGGTTGACCTGATCGAGCGCGACGGGCCGCATTCGGCCTCGGCGCGGGCCGGGCTGCCGGCGGTCGAGCCGTTGCCGCGCGCCGCGCAGTTGGTGCTGATCGGCGATTTTCTCGGCGAACTCGAAGCGACCAATCGCGCGGTTGGCGGATTTGCCGCGGCCGGGCTTAGCGGGCACCTGCTGCAGATCGTCGATCCGGCCGAGGAGGAGCTGCCGTTCGACGGCCGCGTCCGTTTCGAGGATGTCGAGGCGCACGACGATTTGGTCGTCAGCCGGGTCGAGAACATCCGCGACGCCTATGCCGGCCGCTTCCAACTGCATCGCGCGGGGCTGCAGGCGATCGCCCGCGCGGGCGGGTGGACCTTCAGCACCCACCGCACCGACCGGCCGCCGCATCTCGCGCTGCTCGCCTTGCATGCAGCGCTAGCGCCCGATCGCCGGAAATGACCCGTCATTGCGAGCGCAGCGAAGCACGGCGCCCTGTGGGCGCCTGGCAATGACAGCGTGTAGCTGATGCTGTCGCTCGGGTCGCTGGCGTTTGCCGCGCCGTGGCTGCTGAGCGCCGCGGTGGCGCTGCCGATCATCTGGTGGCTGCTGCGCGTCACCCCGCCGGCGCCGCGCCGGGTGCGGTTTCCGGCGATCCGGCTGCTGCTCGGGCTGACCCCGCGCGAGGAGACGCCGGCGCGCACGCCGCTGTGGCTGATCGTCCTGCGCACGATCCTCGCGGCGCTGGTCATTCTCGGGCTGGCGCATCCGGTGTTGAACCCGCGGGCGCCGCTAGCCGGCAGCGGGCCGCTGCTCCTGGTGATCGACGACGGCTGGACGGCGGCGCGCGATTGGCAGGCGCGCCGGCAGGCGGCGACCGATCTGCTCGCCGAAGCCGGGCGCGAGAACCGCCAGGTCGTGCTCATCACCACGGCGCCCCTCGCGTCCGGCCAGCCGGCGCCGCCGTTGCAGCCGGTGCGCGCCGCCGATGCGCGGGCCGCGGTGCAGGCCCTCGCGCCCAAGCCCTGGGGGGTCGACCGCGGCACGGCGCTGGCGCGCCTCAACGCACTGCCCTTGTCGGGCAGCACCAGCGCGGTCTGGCTCAGCGACGAGGTCGAGGACGGCAATGCCGGTCCGCTTGCCGCGGCGCTCGCCGAGCGCGGCAGCGTGCGGTATCTCGCCGCGCCGGCGGCGGACGCGCCGCGGCTGGTCGCCTCGGGCGCCGCGCCGGGCGAGCGCGCCGGCAAGGATTTGTCGGTGGCGGTGCGGACCTTGCCGGCGCCGGCGCCGCGCCAGGTCACGGTGCGGGCGAGCGCCGAGGACGGGGCGCTGCTCGCCCGCGAAACCGCGACGGTCGAAGCCGGCGGCAGCGGCGCGCCGATCCGCCTGGCGATGCCGGGCGAGCTGCGTAACCGGGTCACGCGCATCGACATCGAGGGCGAGGCATCGGCCGGCGGCGTGCTGCTGCTCGACGAGCGCTGGCGCCGCCGCCCGGTCGGCATTGCCGCCAGCGCCAACCCGTCGAACCAGCCGCTGCTCAGCGAGACCTATTACCTCCAGCGCGCGCTCGACCCGTTCACCGAAATGCGCCGCGGCCCGGCCGGCGAATTGCTCAAGCGCGAGCTGGCGGTGCTGGTCTATTCCGATGCCGGCCCCGACTCGCCGGCCGAGGAAGAGATCGTGCGCAAATGGGTTGAGGCGGGCGGCGTGTTGCTGCGCTTCGCCGGGCCGCATCTCGCCGAGCAGAGCGACCAGCTGTTGCCGGTGCGGCTGCGCCGCGGCGGGCGCACCATCGGCGGCGCCCTGTCATGGGAGCAGCCGGCGAAGCTGGCGCCGTTCGCCGCCGACAGCCCGTTCGCCGGGCTCGCGATCCCCGCCGACGTGACGGTGTCGCGCCAGGTGCTGGCCGAGCCCGACATCGACCTGGCCGGCAAGACCTGGGCGCGGCTTGGCGACGGCACCCCGCTCGTCACCGGCACGAAAGAGGGCAAGGGCTGGATCGTCCTGGTGCACACCACCGCCAATGCCGAGTGGTCGAACCTTGCCTTGTCCGGGCTTTTCGTCGAGATGCTGCGGCGGATCGTGGCGGTCAGCGAAGGGGTGGCGGAGACCGGCGATGCGGCGCTGCCGCCGCTCGAAACCCTCGACGGGTTCGGCCGGCTGCAACGCGCGGCACCGACGGCGCACCCTGTCTCGGCCAAGGAGATAGCCACCGCCGCGGCCTCGCCGCAGCATCCGCCGGGGTTCTATGGCACCGCCGATACACGGCGCGCGCTGAACCTTGCCTCGGGGATCGGCGAGCTGAAGCCGATCGGCGGGTTGCCCAGCGGCGTCGTCCGCGAAGGCTTCGCCAAGAGCCCCGAGATCGATGCCCGGCCGCCGCTGCTGGTCGCGGCGCTGTTGCTGGCGCTGGTCGATCTGGTCATCGCCTACGCCTTGCGCGGGCTGTTGTGGCGGCGGACGGTGCGGGGCATCGGCGCGCTGTTGGTTCTGTGCCTGCTGCTGCCGGTCGCGGCGCGGGCGGATGACGATTTCGTCGTCAAGGCAACCTCGCAACTGCGCCTCGCCTATGTCCGCACTGGGGTCGACGACGTCGACGCCGAGAGCCGTGCCGGCCTGACGGGTCTGACCGCGACGCTCAACCGGCGCACCGCGGTCGAGACCGCCGAGCCGATGGCGGTCGATATCGAGACCCAGGACCTGATCTTCTTCCCGCTGATCTACTGGCCGGTGACCGGGGAGCAGGCGACGCCGTCGCCGCACGCGGTCGAGCGGATCAACCGCTACCTGCAGACCGGCGGCACGATCCTCTTCGACACGCGCGACGCCGGCGACCAAACCCCGGGCGCTTTCGGCAGCGCGGCGCAGTCGGCGGCGCGGCTGCGCACGCTGGTCGGCGGGGTCAAGATCCCGACCCTGACGCCGGTGCCGCCCGACCATGTGCTGACCAAGTCGTTCTACCTGCTGCACGAGTTTCCCGGCCGCTGGAACGGCGGACAGTTGTGGGTCGAGCCGGTCGAGGACCGGGTCAATGACGGGGTGTCGAGCGTCATCGTCGGCGGCAATGACTGGGCTGGCGCCTGGGCGGTCGACGCCGATGGCCGCGCCGCCTATGCCGTCGTGCCCGGCGGCGAGCAACAGCGCGAAATGGCGATGCGGTTCGGCATCAACCTGGTGATGTACGTGCTGACCGGCAACTACAAGAGCGACCAGGTCCACGTGCCGGCGATCCTCGAGCGGCTCGGGCAATGAGCTTTAGCGCCTATACGCTCGCCGCGGCGCCGCTCGTTCCTTGGTGGGCGATTGCCGCGCTGGCCGGGCTCGCGGCGCTGATCCTGGCGCTCGGGCTGTGGCGACGGGCGCGCGGCGTATGGTGGCGCGCCGCCGTGACCGCGGTGCTGCTGGCGATCCTGGTCAACCCGGGGCTGGTCGAGGAAAAGCGCACGCCGCAGCGCGATGTCGCCATCGTCGTGCTCGACGAGTCGCCGAGCCAGCAGATCGGCGAGCGCGCCGCCGCCAGCGAGAAGGCCCTCGAGGCCCTGACCCAGCGCCTCGGCCGCGAGCGCGATCTCGATGTCCGGGTGGTGCGCGCCGGCAAGCCGCAGTCCGGCGCTGGCGACGACGGCACCAAGCTGTTCACGGCGCTCAACCGCGCCCTCTCCGACGTGCCGCGCCAGCGCCTCGCCGGGGTGGCGATGATCACCGACGGGCAGGTTCACGATGTCCCCGCCGGCGAGGCCAAGGCGGCCGCCGCGCAGCTCGGCGCGCCGCTGCATGTGCTGCTGTCGGGGCACTCTGACGAAGGCGACCGCCGCCTCGCGGTCAAGGAGGCGCCGAGCTTTGGCTTGGTCGGCAAGGAGGTGCCGCTGACCGTGCGGGTCGAGGATCTGCCGCAGCAGGCCCAAGGCGACAATAACGGCGCCCCCGAGACCCAGGCCAAGCTCGGCTGGCGCAAGGACGGCGGGATTTTGCATCAGCAGATGGTCACGGTCGGCAAGGACGTGAAGCTGTCGATCCCGATCGACCACGGCGGCCCCAATGTGCTGGAGCTTTCCGTCGATGCCGGCTCGCAGGAGCTGACCCTCGTCAACAACCGCGCCGCGGCCGTCATCAACGGGGTGCGCGACCGGCTCAAGGTGCTGCTGGTGTCGGGCGAGCCGCATGCCGGCGAGCGGGTGTGGCGCAACATCCTCAAATCCGACCCGTCGGTCGATCTCGTTCACTTCACCATCCTGCGCCCGCCGGAAAAGCAGGACGGCACGCCGATCCGCGAGTTGTCGCTGATCGCCTTTCCGATTCGGGAGCTGTTCGACGTCAAGCTCGACGAGTTCGACCTAATCATTTTCGACCGCTACAGCCGGCGCGGGGTGATCCCGCAGGCGTATATTGAGAATGTCGTGCGCTATGTCCGCAACGGGGGCGCCTTCCTCGAGGCGACGGGCCCGAGCTTCGGCACGCCGATGAGCCTCTTCCGCACCCCGCTCGGCGAAATATTGCCGACCGAGCCGACCGGCAATGTCGAGGAGGAGGGGTTCAAGCCGGAGCTGACCGATCTCGGCTGGCGTCATCCGGTCACCGCCGATCTGCCCGGCGCCGGCGAGCGCGGCGGCACGCCGAGCTGGGGACGCTGGTTTCGCCAGGTCGACGCGCGGGTGCACCACGGCACCACCCTGATGACCGGCGACAAGGGCGACCCGCTGCTGGTGCTCGACCGCGCCGGGGAGGGGCGCGTCGCCCAGCTGCTCTCCGACCAGATGTGGCTGTGGGCGCGCGGTTTCGAGGGCGGCGGACCCCAGGCCGAGCTGCTGCGCCGGCTCGCCTATTGGCTGATGAAGGAGCCGGACCTCGAAGAGAACGATTTGCGCGCGGTCATCGAGGGCGACAAGCTCGTCGTCACCCGCCAGTCGCTGGAGCCCGACGACAAGCCGGTGACGGTGACCGCGCCCGACGGCAAGACCGCCGAGCTGAAGCTGACCGCCGAGCATGGCGGACGCAGCACCGGCACCATGGCGGTGGATCAGATGGGGCTTTACCGGATCACCGACGGGACCCGCACCGCGCTCGCCGCGGCGGGGCCGCTCAACCCGGTCGAATTCACCGATGTCCGCAGCACGGCCGACAAGCTCGGGCCGATCGTGGCGGCGAGCGGCGGCGGCGTTGACTGGATCGGCGACGGCTCGATGCCCGACATCCGCCGAGTCGCGCCCGGCCGGGCTAGCGCCGGGCACGGCTGGATCGGCTTTCGCGAGAACGGCGACTACGTCGTCGCCGGCTTTAGCGAGACCCCGCTGCTGCCGGGCATCGCGGCGCTGCTGCTCGCGGTTGGCACCCTGATCGCAGCCTGGCGCCGGGAAGGGCGGTAAAATGCTCGACGGGCCGCTTGGTATCTCCCTCTCCGCCCAGGAGCGTGCACGATAAAGGCCCGTTTCCAGTCAATTGACGAAATTTCGCTCAGGAGTCATTTCGGTAGATAGACCGGCTATCGGGATGCGGCGCACGATCGGGGACGCTGCGCACGAATGCCGGACGATTTCCATACATGAGTGCCCGCCAAAACCACTCAATCGGGCCGTACCTAAAACGATCCAACCACCACCGGCTATAGATTGCCTGCGCAGCATAGATGAGGACTACGATGCCGAGTCCTACCACTGGGTCGAGTCGCCCAAACCAGCCGAGGCCGTAGCCATAGAAAATCCATCCAAGTAGCAGCGATTGGACGATGTAGTTTGTAAACGCCATCCGACCGACCGGCTCGGCCCAGGAAAGCCATCGCCGTCCATGTAATGAAAAGACGATGACAAGGCTTGCGTAGCCTAGTGCCAAAAGAATTGTCGCGGCGGGCCAGACAAAGGTGGCTATCCGTCCGAGTGACGGCCAGCCCGAGTATTGGCGAGCGCTCGTGGTGAGAATGCCTAACAAGCCCGCCACGGTGCAGAGCGCCGCTGCCGTCCAGAGCAACCGGTGGTGGCGCTCCGCCTCCGGCACTACCCCTACCTTCCACATCAACGCTCCGAACAGAAACAAGGCCGCCGTTCTGGGGAATATGGCAATGTGCAGCGGCAATAGAGCGCTGATCTCGTCGAAGCGGAACTGCAAGATTTGCCCGAAGTCGCCAGACCCGTAGACGCGGGTCGCTGCCTGCACGTGGTCAACCATCCAAGCGTGAGGCGCGAATGGTGCAATGGATGGAAGCATGGGCATCGCCAGATAAAGGACGAAGAAAACCGCTGATGCCGCGACAAGAAGCCAAGTCGGCGCGAACAGAAAAGGCAGCACAACGAGCCCGGCGAGGGCGTATTCCGTCAGGATGTCGCCATTCCAAATCAGGAAAAGATGAACAAGCCCGATTGCCAGCAGCGCAAGGAGCCGCCGTATAAGCAGGACGGCGCAGCGTCGCCGAGGTTCGAGGCGCTGGTGCTGGATCGCAAGTCCGATGCCGAACAAAAGCGAAAAAACCGCGAACGCCTTTAGATCGACCAAAATCTCCAGCCCTGCGTCCACGAGGCGTCCGAAACCATGATCAGGCGATGGAGCGATGAAGGCTTGAAAGATCGAGACGCGGAATTCTGTTTCGAGATTGATGGCCAGGACGCCGAACAGAGCCAGCCCCCGAAGGGCGTCTAGTGCGTGAATTCGCTCGTCCGGCGCTACAGGCGCGACCCCAGCGCCGGGATCGTAGCCTGCTCCATTCGACAAGTCGCAGCCCCCATCGAGGTGCCCGCAAAGATAATCAGTCCGCCCGACCGCGTCGACCCCCACACCACGCCTCGTTTACCGTGTCCGGTTCCGTTTTTGATATATTGACTGGCCGCTGAACCGGGTATCTCTCAGGGTGCTATTCTCGTGCAGGAACCGCGGTTTTCGTGCGGGAATCGAATTCTCGCGCAACGCTGCCCCCGGGGGCGGAAAGGGCCGGGTGAGGTGGGGGATTCCAGAGCGCTCGCCGCCACCCACCTCACCCTCCCAGCGCTTCGCGCCGGGCCCCTCCCTCTCCCCCCCTGAAGGGCGGAGAGGGACTGCTCGGCGGGGCGTGGTACAACGATGCTAAGACAAATCATCTCACCGCTGCACTCTGATGGGATCAAGTTTGTCGCCATCGGCGCGGTGGTGACCGTGATCCTGTTCCTGCTGTGGCGTCCGGCGGGCTGGGCGGCGCTGATCTTGACCCTGTGGATCGTCTATTTCTTCCGCGATCCGTGGCGGGTGACGCCGACCCGGCCGGGTCTGGCGATCAGCCCGGCGGATGGGGTGATCGTATCGCTGGGCCAGATCGTGCCGCCGTTCGAGCTCGGCATGGGGCCGGAGCCGGCGACCCGGATCGGCATCTTCCTCAATCTGTTCGACGTCCATGTCGCCCGTGCGCCGGCGGGCGGGCAGGTGGTGGCTCGGGAATACACCAAGGGCCGCTTTATCAACGCCAGCCTCGACAAGGCCAGCGAGCACAACGAGCGCCTGGCGCTGCGGGTCGCCCCGGAGGAGGGGCCGAATATCGGCTTTGTGCTGATCGCCGGGCTCGTCGCCCGCCGCATCGTCTGTCCGCTCTACGAAGGCCAGCGGGTCGCGGTCGGCGAGCGCGTCGGCATCATCCGCTTCGGCTCGCGGGTCGACGTCTATCTGCCGCCGCCTTACGTGGCGCTGGTGGCGCTGGGCCAGCGCACTATCGCCGGCGAGACCGTGCTCGCCGACCGCGATGCCAGGGAGCCGGCGCGCGAGGGTTTCCCCCACTGATTGCGGAGAGCGCGAGCCGGCCCCATTTGGTGTAGACTTCCCGCCGGGAGGCCTCCGTTTGAAGAATATTCGCGAGAAGATGCACTCGCCCCGGATGCGGGTGCGCCGGCCGCGGATGCGGGTTCGCCGCATCCCCGAGCGCTCGGTCAATCGCCTGATCCCCAACATCCTGACGCTGCTCGCGCTGTGCGCCGGGATGACCGCGATCCGCTTTGCCCTCACCGGCAATTTCCAGGCGGCGGTCTATGCGATCATCGTCGCCGGCATCCTCGACGGGCTCGACGGCCGCATCGCGCGGCTGCTCAAGGCGACCTCGCATTTCGGCGCGGAGCTCGACAGTCTTTCGGATTTCATCAGCTTCGGCGTGGCGCCGGCGACCGTGCTGTATCTGTGGACGATGTCCGGATTGCAGAGCTTCGGCTGGGCGATCGTGCTGTTCTATGCGGTGTGCTGCGCGCTGCGCCTCGCCCGCTTCAACGCCCAGATATCGGCGGAGCCGGCGCCGCACGCGGCCGGCTATTTCACCGGGGTGCCCGCCCCGGCGGGCGCCGGGTTGGTGATCATGCCGATGTTCGCCAGCTTCGAATTCGGCGACTGGATCGTGCGCTCGCCGTACCTGAACCTGTTCTGGATCACCGGCATCGCGCTGTTGATGGTTAGCCGCGTCCCGACCCTGTCGATGAAGCGCTTCCACATCCCGCCGCATCAGGTGCTGCCGACTTTGCTCGGCATCGGCTTGCTCGCGGCGTTCGCGACGACGGCGCCGTGGCCGACGATGTTGCTGCTCGGCCTCATCTACCTCGCCACGATCCCGTGGACGATGCGCGCCGGCCGGCTCGAGGCGCGCCGCGCCGCCGTGCCGAAAAAGCCCGAGGCCGCGGAGGCCGGAACACTCGCCGCCACGCCGCCGCCCACGCTCGGCGAAGTTGTGACGCCGCCGCCCAACGAATACCGGCATTGAGGCGGCAGGCCCGCGGACATAAGCTGGCCTGACGTAACCGGAGAGGCGGTTCATGCTCAGCTTCGATCTCAAGGCCGAGGAAAAATTCGACCCCCAGCACCATGTCGAGAAGATCCTCGGCACCGCCGGCGGTGGCGACGTCACCGTTGCCTGCTGGGAACCGGGCCAGACCAGCCCCTATCACTGCCATCCGAATGCGGTGGAGCTGTATTTCTGCTTCGAGGGCGGCGGCACGATGAAGACGCCGACCGAGACGGTCGAGGTAAAGCCGGGCTCGTTCGTGGTTCACCCGCGCGGCGAGCTGCACGAATGGATCACCGGACCGCAGCGCACCTTGTTGTTCCGGGTGCGCTACGGCGAGGAATTCTCCGGCCGCACCAAGGAATGGCCGAGCAACCCGGACTGGAAGCCGCGGCCGGCTGACACCGAGTATTTCTCCCAAAGGTGAGGCTATGACCGATCGCCCCGACGGGTCGGACCAGGCGTCCGATCACGATGTGCCAATCCCCTACCGGGAGCGGATCGGCACCTACTACCAGAGCCTCGGCTACGGCGCGCCCTATCGCTGGGCGCATTTTGCCGAGGCGCCGTTCGCGCCGCTGAAAAAGCCGCTCAGTAAAAGCCGGATCGGGCTGATCACCACGGCGGCTCCGTTCCAGCCTGACAAGGGCGACCAGGGGCCGGGCGCGGCCTATAACGGCGGCGCCAAGTTCTACCGGGTCTATTCGGGCGATACCGCGCAGGACCACGATCTGCGCATCTCGCATATCGGCTACGACCGGGTGCACACGGCCGCGACCGACAGCAACAGCTGGTTCCCGCTGCCGCTGCTGCGCGAGGCGGCCAGGGCCGGGCGCATCGGCGAGCTGGCGCCGCGCTTTCACGGCGCGCCGACCAACCGCAGCCAGCGCGTGACGCTCGAACAGGACTGTCCGGAGCTGCTCGCCCGGGTGCGCGAAGACAACGCCGACGCCGTCATCCTCGTCGCGGTTTGACCCGTGTGTCACCAGACCGTGAGTCTGGCCGCACGCTATCTCGAACAGAACGGCATCCCGACGGTGGTGATGGGCTGCGCCAAGGACATCGTCGAGCATGTCGGCGTCCCGCGCTTTCTGTTCAGCGACTTCCCGCTTGGCAACCCGGCTGGGCGGCCGCACGACCCGGAGTCGCAGGCGTTCACCTTGGAGCTGGCGCTGCGCGTGCTGGAAACCGCGCCCGGTCCGCGCACCACGGTACAGTCGCCGCTGATCTGGAGCGCGAGTCCCGACTGGAAACTCGATTTCTCCAACGTCGCCGTCCTGTCGCCAGAGGAGATCGCCCGCCGCCGCGCCGAGTTCGACCGGCAGAAGGAAATCGCCAAAGGCATCCGCGAGAAACCGGCGGCCGCGGAGTAGCGTTCGGTTGTCATTGCGAGCGTAGCGAAGCAATCTCGCGCCAAGGATTTTCTGGCCGACGAGATTGCTTCGTCGCCTCCGGCTTCTCGCAATGACGGTGTTCCGATGACCAAACCCTTCGCCGGCATCCGCATCCTCGATTTTACCCGCTATGTCGCGGGGCCGTTCGGCACCTATCAGCTGGCGCTGCTCGGCGCCGACGTGATCAAGATCGAGCCCAAGGCCGGCGAAGAGATGCGCCACTCGCAGCTGTCGAGGGAATGGGCGGCGAAGGGGCTGGGGCCGTCGTTCCTCGGCATCAACTCGAACAAGCGCAGCCTGACGCTCGACCTGCAAAAGCCCAAGGCGGTCGAGATTGTCCGCCGTCTCGCCAAGGATGCTGACGTGGTGTGGGAGAATTTCCGTCCCGGCGTCATGGACCGCTTCGGCTTGGGTTATGAGGCGCTAAAGGAGTTGAACCCGCGGCTGATCTATTGCGCCGTCTCGGGGTTCGGCCAGAACGGGCCGGAGCGCGGCACCGCCGCGTTCGACGGCAAGCTCCAGGCGATGAGCGGCATCATGTCGATCACCGGCCACGAGGACAAAGGCCCGACCCGCGCCGGCTTTGCCCTGTGCGACACGATCGGCGGCATGACCGCGGCCTTCGCCGTCTCCAGCGCGCTCTACCAGCGCACCGTCACCGGCGAGGGCCAGTTTGTCGACGTGGCCATGCTCGACGCGGCGCTGTCGTTCCTGTCGGGGCAGGTCGCCGAATACACCGTCGCCGGGCACATCCATCGGCAATACGGCAACCTCTCGACCACCGGCAAGCCGACCGGCAGCCGCTTCAAATGCGGCGAGGGCGATTTGCAACTGGCGGTGATGACCGACCGCCAGTTCAACGCGCTGATGAAGGGGCTGGGGCGCGAGGACGCGCTCGCGGACCTGCGCTTTGCCGATTGGCCGGCGCGGATCGAGCACGAGGCGGCGCTGCGCGTCATCATCGAGGACGCGCTCGCCGGCGACAGCGCCAAGAGCTGGGAAAAGCGGCTGACCGCGCTCGACGTGCCGTGCGCCGGCATCTGGAAGATCTCAGAGATCGTGCATCACCCGCAGCTCGCCCATCGTGACGTGCTGCAAAAAGTGCAGTCGGACGAGGGCGAGATGACCCTGGTCGGCTCCGGGTTCCGGCTCGCGCACGGCACCGGCGGCATCGACCGCCCGCCGCCGCGCATCGGCCAGCACAACGCCGAAATCCTCGCCGAGGCCGGCTACGATACAGCCGAGATCGCGGCAATGAAGGATGAGGGGGTGGTTTAGGGGAACATACGCCGACGTAAAGAGCGTCGGCGAAGGCGTGCTCGAATACCGGATCAATCTACAGAGGTGTAACTAGCAAGAAATAATGGAAGGAAATCAATTAGATGCCCGCGTACCAGTACATTTATGTGATGAAGGGGCTTGGCAAGAGTTATCCGGGCGGCCGCGAGGTGCTGCGCGACATCTGGCTGTCGTTCCTGCCCGGCGCGAAGATCGGCGTCTTGGGTCTCAACGGCGCCGGCAAGTCGACCTTGCTGCGGATCATGGCCGGGGCCGAAAAGGAATTCTCCGGCGAGGCGTGGGCGGCCGACGGCGCCACGGTCGGCTATCTGGCGCAGGAGCCGGTGCTCGATCCGGCCAAGGACGTGTTCGGCAACGTCAGCGAGGGGCTCGCCGAGACCAAGGCGCTGTTGGAACGCTTCGAGGCGGTCAGCGCCCGCTTCGCTGAAGAGCTATCCGACGAGGAGATGAACGCGCTGATCGCCGAGCAGGGGGAGCTGCAGGAGCGCATCGACCACGCCGACGCCTGGGAGCTCGACCGCACGATCGAGATCGCCATGGACGCGCTGCGCTGCCCGCCGGGCGACACGCCGGTGGCCAATCTGTCGGGCGGCGAGCGGCGCCGGGTGGCGCTGTGCCGCCTCTTGTTGCAGCGCCCGGATTTGCTGCTGCTCGACGAGCCGACCAACCATCTCGACGCCGAATCGGTGGCCTGGCTGCAGCGGTTCTTGAAGGACTATCCGGGCACTGTGGTCACCGTCACCCACGACCGCTATTTCCTCGACGAGGTCGCCGGCTGGATCCTCGAATTGGATCGCGGCCACGGCATTCCCTATGAGGGCAACTACTCGGGCTGGCTCGAACAGAAGCAGGCGCGGCTCGCTCAGGAAGGCCGCCAGGAGGAGGCGCGCCAGCGCACGCTGGAACGCGAACTCGAATGGGTGCGGCAAAGCCCGCGCGCCCGCCAGGCCAAAAGCAAGGCGCGGCTCTTGGCCTATGAGGAGCTGGTGGCGCAGAGCCGCGAGAAGGCCCCCGACAACGCCCAGATCGTGCTGCCGCCGGGGCCTCGGCTCGGCGATTTGGTGGTCGAGGCCCAGGGGGTCGCCAAGGCGTTCGGCGACCGCCTGCTGATCGAATCTCTGGACTTTCGTCTGCCGCCGGGCGGCATCGTCGGCATCATCGGGCCGAACGGTGCGGGCAAGACCACCCTCTTCCGCATGATCACCGGCGGCGAAGAGCCCAACGCCGGCAGGTTCCGCATCGGCGAGACGGTCAAGCTCGGCTACGTCGATCAGTCGCGCGATTCGCTCAACGCCGCCAATACGGTGTGGCAGGAGATTTCCGGCGGGGTCGAGGAGATCGACCTTGGCCGCCGCAAGCTCGCCAGCCGCGCCTATTGCTCGCTGTTCAATTTCCGCGGCTCCGACCAGCAGAAAAAGGTCGGGCAGTTGTCGGGCGGCGAGCGCAACCGCGTCCACCTCGCCAAGATGCTCAAGGAAGGCGCCAACTTGCTGCTGCTCGACGAGCCGACCAACGATCTCGACATCGACACGCTGCGCGCGCTCGAAGAGGGGCTGCTCGACTATCCCGGCTGCGCCGTGATCATCACCCACGACCGCTGGTTTCTCGACCGGGTAGCCACCCACATCCTCGCTTTCGAGGGCGACAGCCAAACCGTGTGGTTCGAGGGCAACTACGCCGATTACGAGGCCGACCGCAAACGCCGGCTCGGCTCCGCGGCGGAGCAGCCGCATCGGATCAAGTACAAGCCGCTGACGCGCAATTGAGCCACGGGCGGGGAGAGCCGCGATGAACCGCAAGGAGCTGGCGCAGAAGGCCGAGTTCGCGATGGAGGGCGCGGCTCAGAAAAAAGGCTGGCCGGGCGCCGCCGAGGCGCTGATCGATACCATCGCCGCGGCGCTGAAGCAGGGCGAGCGGGTCGAGCTGAAAGGCTTCGGCGCGTTCTCGGTGGTCGCGACCAAGGCGCGCACCGGCCGCAATCCGCGCACCGGCAAGAAGATCGACATCCCGGCCGGCCGCCGGGTCCGGTTCAAAGCGAGCAAATCGCTGCTGGATTAAGTTTCCGAGAGGCTGATCGAGATCCCCGGATCAAGTCCGGGGATGGGCGGCCTTAGCCGCCGACCTTCTGGCGTAGTCGGCCGATCAGGTAGGACACCTGGCCGCCGCCTTGCTGGATCACCGAGGCGAATTCGTCGCGCTGCGTCACCTTCATGCTGACGCCGGCGACGTAGGCGTCGGTGATCTTCCAGCCGCCGCGATCGACAAGATGCCAGTCGATCCGGATCTTGTTGCCGTCGGTGCGGGTGATCTCGCTGGCGACGACGGTCTCGTCGCCATCCG
Organism: Alphaproteobacteria bacterium; assembly: GCA_038228485.1. GTDB lineage: Bacteria > Pseudomonadota > Alphaproteobacteria > ATCC43930 > CGMCC-115725 > DATARH01. The sequence goes on along the minus strand of JBBRPG010000009.1, from coordinate 151 downwards.
GCTTGGCGCCGATCGCGCGAAACGGCTCGCCGGCATATTCGGCCAGCCGCGCGCTATAGGCCTGCGCCAGGTATTCGTTGAGGAGCTTGAGAAAATCCTGCTGCTCCTGCGGGGTGGCGACGCGCCAGTAGCGGCCAAGCACGAACTGGCC
>JBBRPG010000008.1:0-43307 GCA_038228485.1 Alphaproteobacteria bacterium | reverse complement strand
TTGCCGGGTGCCCGCCCCCCGCTATCGCCACCCCCCCCTTCTTGTAAACGCGGCTTCACCCGTTGGGGGGGGTGGAGCCAAGCCAACCCCACCACCCGCCATCAGGTCCCGATGGGTTTCGCTACGCTCAACCCATCCTACAATTGCTACAATTGCCGTTTGGCGAGCTGGCAGAAATACACCCGGCCGATCACGTCAAGCTCCAGGGTCGCCCGGCTCAGCGTGTAGGCATTGTGCGCGACCTCCCACTCGATCGTGGCCGGAGTGACCTCGACCGGCACGTCGCGGTCGTCGAATAGGATCGTCGGGCCGCTCCCCGACGAGCGCACCAGGCGTCTTTTCGCCAGATCGAACACCAGCGTCGCCCCGGCGCTGGGGTCTTCGCGGTCGCGGCAGGCGATTGTCGTCAGCGGATCGGCCGGACCGGGCTCGTCCGCGACAGCGCCGCCGCACCACAGCGCCGCCGCACCACAGCGCGATACACGCAACGACCGTGAGCGCCGCCCGGCAAGAGAGCATGAACGTTAGTCCCGGTGAAATCCCATGCTCAGTACCCTATCATACGCGGCCCAGCAGCATCGTTCGCGCGCCGCCGCATGACGGAGATGATGGATGACCGAAACACTCACCAATCCCCATTGGGGTTCGACGCTCGACGAGTTTCTCGACGAGGAAGACATCCGCGAGGAGGCGACCACCGTCGCGATCAAGCGGGTGATCGCCTGGCAAATCGCCGAGGAGATGCGCCGCAAGAGCATCACCCAAAACGCTTGAGCGAGCGAAACCGGGCATCTTCGTCCGTCGCGGTTCGATGGATTTCGCTACGCTCAGCCCATCCTACGGCGATGCTACTCGCGCACGGTCGAGATCAGCTGGAGCAGACGATAGATGTCGGACAGCAGCGACGCGGCGACCGCAATACCGGCGAACGATACGGCCAGGCCAATGAGTTCAAAAACAATCCGCAGGATAGACGGCGCAGTGTCGCCGATCACGCCCACGATATAACCCATGATGCCGAACGGCAGGCCACAAGCTATCAGACAGGCAACTAGGCGCCAGTAATTGCCGGTCGGTAGGTCCCAGGCATCCCCCACCAAAGAGATTGGTCGGAGGATTGCCGCTGCGGGCAGTGCCAATAACACCCGAGCCGCCAGAAGCACGAGGATCACGCCGCCGGCGATCTCGATTATCCTGAGAAACAGGGGCGCGATCGCGACGATCCTCGCCGAAATGATGATCCCCACCAAAAGCAAGGCGCCTAGCGACAGCAGAAGACTAAGCTTGATGCCCGTCAGAAAGTAGGAGCCCCACCCCAGGGGGAACAGATGACCGGTCGCGGTCTCCCCGAGTAGGATGAAACGGTGCCAGCGTACGATGAACACTGTGCCGAACAAAGTGAACCCGCCGTCCCGAACCAAAGAAGCCAGAATAATGCCAAACGGGCCGGTGCCGCCTAGCAGCCAGGCAATGATCTCAAGACCGATCAGAATCGCGAAAGGCAACCGTGCGAGGTCGATAGCCCGCCGCGCATTATTCGCCACAACCGCATAGGCCGCGTATACCTCGGTTCCGATGTCGATTTTTGACGCAGATGGCGAGCCCCTGACGGTCATTATTGTCTGCGATCCGAGGTGTCACCCCAACTCCGCTAGCCGCGGCAGCACCTCTTTCGAGAACAGGGTGAGGTTGTCGACTGTGTCCTCGTGGGTGATGTGGCCGCCTTGGCCCATCATCAGCAGGTGGCCGAACCCGCCGACATGGTCGTAGAACGCCTTGAGCTGATCCCACACGTCGTCGGGGGTGCCGGCGAAGACGAGGCCGGCGCCGATGGCGTCCTCGACGCCAACGGTGCGCGGGTTGATCGGCTTGCCGTCGCGGGTCTGGAGCCTTGTGGCCCGCGCCCCGCCGGCGCCGTTGGTCTTGATCACCGCCGCCGCCATCGCCGGCGGGACATAGCCGGGCGGGTTGGCGAATTGCGGCGCGACGATGCCTGAGGTGCGGCTGTAGTCGAGGATCTGGTCGGCGCGGCGCCAGCCTTCCTCGCGGGTGCGGCCGACCCCGATCAGCGCCATGTAGGCGAGCTTGTCGTGCGCGCCCGAATGCCCGGTCTCGGCCGCTTTCTGGCGGTAGGCGTCAAAGATGCCGGGGGTGCGCGCCCAGCCGGTGTTGAGCACGCCGATGGTGATGCCGCGCGCCGCCGCCTCGCTGGCGCTGCCGGCGCTGCCGACCGGCATCCACACCGGCGGGTGCGGCTGCTGGTAGGGCCGCGGCCAGATGTTGACCGAGCGGTAGTGGAAATGCGTGCCCTCCCAGTTGAACGGGCCGTCATGCGAGGTCATCGCCTTGAGGATCAGGTCGTGCGCCTCCCAGAATCGCTCCATCAGATCGGCCGGGTTGCTGTTGGCGGGCGAAATCTCGAACGGCACGCCCTTGACAAAGCCCATGTCGATGCGCCCGCGCGAAATCACGTCGAGCATCGAATATTCCTCGGCGACGCGGATCGGGTTTTCGCGGTTGGCGATCGGCATGCCCAGCGCCAGCAGCCGCACCTTCTTGGTCTCGCGCGCGAGGATCGCCATCGGGATCGTGCACACCGAGTCGGCGCAAGTCGCCGTCGCGTGGTGCTCGTTGGTCATGATGTTGATGCCGAGCTCGTCGCACAGCGCCCACTCGTCCAGGTAGCGGTGATAGAGGTCGGCGCCGATCTTGGGGTCGTAGAGCCGGCTCGGGATCACCACCCGGTAGGAGTCGTTCAGATGCGGCCAAGCCGGGTGGTAGGCCATCTCGCTGAAGTGCCACGTGTGCATCATGGTGCGTTCTCCCGATCCGCCGTTATACGGGCGCCTCGTTCACGTCCCGGCTTTCGCCGGGAAATGAAACGGAGCATCAGCGCAAACCGGCGAAGCTCGCAATTGCATCGGCCACCGCTCCCGGCTGCTCGATCTGCGGGTAGTGGCCGGCCGCGGCGACCATCGAAAACCGCGCGCCGGGGATCGCCTGCGCCAGCCGCTCGCCATAGGCGGGGGCGGTGATGGCGTCCCGCTCGCCCCACAGCACCAGGGTCGGGATCTTGATCCGGTGCAACCAGTGTCGCAGGCTCGGGTTGTGCATATAGGGCCGCCAGCCGTAGAGCACCGCCGCCTCGCGGTCGCGCGCGACCTCCTCGACCTGCGCCTCGCTCATCTGGTCGTAATCGGGCGCGTTGGCGAGGTCGGCGAAGGTGCGGCGCACCACCTCGTCGGCGGGCAGCGCGTAGACATCGGCGATCTCCGCCTCATCGCGTCCGCCGAACTTGACCCCGAGCGAGTCGATCAGCACCAGCCGCGAGAGCCGCGCCGCCGAACGGATCGCCAGCTCCATCGCCACCCAGCCGCCGAACGACGACCCGACCACGGTCACGTCGTCGAGCGCCAGCCGCTCGATCAGGTCGAGATGGACATAGGCGAGGTCACCGACGCCGCGCATCCAGGCTGGGCGCGGGCTGCTGCCGAAACCGGGGTGACGCGGCGCGATGACCCGAAACCGCTGCGCCAGGCGGTCGAGGAACGGCCGGTTCTGCGCCGCGTAATCGCCGCCGTGCAGGAACAGCAGCGGTGGCCCGTCGCCCTGGATCAGCATTTCGAGCGGGATTTCGCCGATGTCGATGCGTTCCATCCGTCCCACCACGTCACACCCGAATTGTCATTGCGAGGAGCGCAGCGACGAAGCAATCTCGACCGGCTGCGCAACGACGTCACGAGATTGCTTCGCTGCGCTCGCAATGACAAGGCAAAGTGGGTCGAACGATGGGCCAATTCGGAATCGGGCAACCGGTATTGCGCTTCGAGGACAAGCGGCTGTTGAGCGGCAATGGCCGCTTTCAGAACGACAACAATCTGCTCGGTCAGGGGCATGCGTATGTGCTGCGCTCGCCGCACGCGCACGCCCATATCGGCAAGCTCGACCTGAGCGCGGCGCAGGCGGCGCCCGGCGTGCAGCTGATCCTCACCGGCGACGACTTGGTCGCGGCCAAGCTCGGCGCGATGGGGGTGCCGTTCCAGCGCAAGCGGCCGGACGGGTCGCCGATGTTCGCCCGCGCCCATCTCGGCCTGGCGCAGGGCACGGTGCGCTATGTCGGCGAGCCGGTCGCGCTCGTCGTCGCCGAGACCCTGGCCGAGGCAAAAGACGCCGCCGAGCTGATCGACATAGACTACGAGATGCTGCCCTCGGTCACCGACACCGCCGACGCGGCCGAAGGCAAGATCGCGGTGTGGCCCGATTGCCCGGACAACATCTCCAACCTGTTCGAGGCCGGCAACAAGGCCGCGGCCGACGCCGCCTTCGCCCAGGCGGCGCACATCGTCAAGCGGCGCTATGTGATCAGCCGGGTCTACGCGCATTTCATGGAGCCGCGCGGCGCGATCGGGGTGTGGGACCCGGGCGAGGACCGCTTCACGCTTTACGCCGACGTGCAGTACCCGCATCGGGTGCGCCAGGCGCTTACCACCCGCATCTTCAAGATCCCGGAAAGCAAGATGCGGGTCATCGCCGGCGATGTCGGCGGCGGGTTCGGCACCAAGGGCTGGCAGTACCCGGAGCACCGGCTGGTGCTGCTCGCGGCGAAGAAACTGCGCCGGCCGGTCAAATGGACCTGCGAACGCAGCGAAGCGATTCAGGCCGACGAGCATGCCCGCGACAATGTCAGCGAAGCCGAATTGGCGCTCGACAAGGACGGCAAGTTCCTCGGGCTGCGGGTCAAAACCTTTGCCAATGTCGGCGCCTATATCTCGTCCGAGCGCAACCTGCTCGCGACCTTTGGCAATGTCGGCACTTTGGTCGGCACCTACGACATCCCGGCCGCCTATGTCGGGGTCTACGCGGTGATGGCCAACACCAACGGCACCGCGCCCTATCGCGGCGCCGGGCGTCCGGAGGCGACCTATGTCATCGAGCGCCTCATCGACGACGCGGCGCGCGAATTGGGGCATGACCGGGTCGAGCTGCGCTCGAAAAACCTGATCCCGCCGTCGAAGCTGCCGATCAAGACCGCGCTCGGGCTCAACTACGATTGCGGCGACTTCCCGGCCAACCAGCAAAAGGCGCTGGAGCAGGCCGACTGGGCCGGCTTTGCCACGCGCCGCGATGAGGCGAAAACGCGCGGCAGACTGCGCGGCATCGGCATCGCCAACCCGATTGAAAAGGCCGCCGGGCCAGGCCAGGAATTCGCCGAAATCCGCTTCCACCCGAGCGGCAACGCCACCCTGCTGATGGGCAGCAAGAACCAGGGCCAGGGCCACGAGACCACCTTCAAGCAGGTGCTCAACGAGCGCCTCGGGCTCGACCCGGCGGTGGTGCAATACATCGACGGCGACACCGACCGCGTCGCCTTCGGCATCGGCACCAACGGCTCGCGCTCGACGGTGATCGGCGGCTCGGCGCTGTGGATGGCGGCGGACAAGGTCATCGCCAAAGGCAAGCGCATCGCCGCGCACCTGCTCGAAGCGGCCGACGCCGACATCGAGTTCACGGTCAACGACGGCGGCGGCAACTTCGCCGTCGCCGGCACCGACAAGCGCATTGGCATCACCGATGTCGCCAAGGCCTCGTTCCAGGCCGGACGCCTGCCGCCGGGCCTCGAAGGCGGGCTCTACGAGACCGGCACCTTTGCCCCCGAGGACAACACCTATCCCAATGGCTGCCACATCTGCGAGGTCGAGATCGACCCCGATACCGGCGCGCTGGAGATCGTGCGCTATGTCGTGATCGACGATGTCGGCACGGTGGTGAACCCGATCGGCCTCAAGGGCCAGATCCACGGCGGGGTGGCGCAGGGGCTCGGCCAGGCGCTGATGGAAGAGGTCGTCTACGACCGCGAGTCGGGGCAGAACCTGACCGGCAGCTTTATGGACTACGCGATGCCGCGCGCCGACACGATGCCCTATATGGAGATCACCTCGAGCCCAGTGCCGACCAAGCGCAACCCGCTCGGCGCCAAGGGCGCGGGCGAAGCCGGCACGGTCGGCGCGCTGCCGGCGATCGTCAACGCGGTGATCGATGCGCTAGTCCCGCTAGGGGTCAAGAGCCTCGACATGCCGGCGACCAGCCAGCGCATCTGGCAGGCAATCCGTGAGGCGCGGGGCTGACGACAGGGCCGTCAGGCCGCGGTCCAGGGATTGATGATCTCAACGCCGCAGCCCTCGAACCCGGCGACATCGCGGGTCGCCACCGATGCGCCGGCAGCTGAAGCGATGGCGGCGATCTGCGCATCCAAAGCCGAGATGGGCTTGCCGGCGCGCCGGCGCATCATTGCCACTTCGGCATAGCACGCCGCAACGGCGGCATCGAAGGCGAGTACCCGATCCGCGAAGGACACGCCGAATACCCTTTCCGCGCCCTCGCCGAGACCGGCCTTTCGCCGCCCTGTCGGCAGGATGGCGATCCCATAAAGGATTTCCGCTTTGGTGACGCTTGTCGTAAAGAGCTCCGACCGCAGTTGACCCGCGACCCAAACAAGGACCGCGGGTTCGGGTCGTGGAAGCATCAGCTCCGAGACAACGTTCGTGTCGACGACAATCACTCGGGGAACTCAGGCGGGGGTTCCATCGGCTCCCGCGGAGGGATGTCCAATTCTACGCCGCCAAATGGCGCAAAAATCCGCCGAATCGACTCGGCAAGGTTGAGTTCCTGCTCCTGCGGATCGCCCCTTAGTACATCCTTGAGGATGTGGCGCAGTTCGGCCTCCATCGAGCGGCCGTTTTGCGCGGCGCGTACGCGCAGGCGCTGTTGCAACTCCGCGTCGACATTACGGATAGTCAAGGTCGGCATCGCCCTCTCCTTTGACAGCATTGTAGGCATTGCTGGCAAACTCTTCAAGGAAACACGACTGGTTTTCCACCTGTTCCTAACTGCGCTCGCAATGACAGGTGAGGCTGCAATTGCAGCATAGCGGCCACCAGCCAGCGCATCTGGCAGGCGATGCGGAATGCGCGTCACTAATCGAGCCGCGGTTCGCTTCGGTCGGCTCCGAAACATCCGCGCTGTATTTGATGTTAGCTCTCCTCTTTTTGGGGCTGGGAGAGCGGCATGAACGAGCGATGGATGAGCTTCAAGGTGGCCCCCACCGAAGGTGAGTGGGAGGCTGCCAGCTATAACATTCGCACCGAAGACGGCTGCGAATACGGTCGCTGGCGGCGCGTTCTGCGCCAGCACAGCCATGGCCTGACCGTGATCTCACGATACCGGTCGCCGCCGGGCAAGGCCTGGAAGATCGTCGGACGCGCCTCGGCCCTCGGCGAGGAGGTCTACATCATGGAAGGCGCCTATTTCCAAGCGGACGGACGGGTTCTCGCCGGACCCGGCACCTTTATGTTCAACGCGCCCGGCGCGATTCACGGCGGCATTTCGTGCGACCTGACCTTGATGATCCATTGCTGCAGCGGCGAGCCCGACGAAATCGTGTCGATCGACCTGATTGATTTTCAACCGACGGAACACCCCGAGCCGATCGGCCCCGCGCGAAGTTGAGGCGGGCCGTGCAATTGCAGCAACTCGGGCCGGCTGGTTTACAGAAAACCCAGAGGCAACCGGAAGCGGTAGGCCAAGCACTTGACATTTGTACCCGTTTTGTTCTACCTTACTTCGATTGCCTCGGAGTAAAGACGCGCGAACGACTGATCATGGTGCGTTCGGCCGCAAACCCGCCGCAGAGCCGGTACGGCGAGGCTGGTCTGCCTGCAAATTTCCAACAGATGCAGGTTCTACGGCAATAATATTGCGCAATGGCGAACCGCAGTGACGCGCCGCCCTGCGGCAGCATGGTGGGCTGCAATTGCAGCATAGGCAATTTCGTCCGACAGGGTTTAAGGTTGTCAGCAACCGATAGCATCGCCGACCGCAAAGGGAACGACCATGCAGTACAAGCGCATCTCCGCCGATTGCCACCTCGACATGCCGTGCATGCCGCCGGAGCTGTTCGTCCAGAACGCCTCGCGCGAGCTCAAGGAGCGGATGCCGTACGTGACGGACGGGCCGGACGGACCGCATTGGGTCGCCAAGAACGGTGCCGATTTCGGCCTGGTCAACGGCGTCGGTCCGGGCGGCGCCAAGTATGTGCCGGGGCAGAACTACCGCGTCGACATCATGCACAAGGCGGGCCTCTACGACGACGCCAAGAAGGGCAAGTTCCGAGTGCGCGACCCGCATCTGCGGCTCAAGGACATGATGGATGACGGGGTCGACGCCGAGGTGATCTACGGCATCCTCGGCTCCGCCTCCAAGCTCGACGACAAGGAGGCCAGCAACGAGCTGCTGCGCATCTACAACGACTGGCTCAAGGAGTTCTGCAGCCACTACCCCGACCGGCAGCTCGGCCTCGCCTGCCTGCCGTATGGCGATATCGACGAGGCGGTGAAGGAAATCCACCGCGTCGCCAAGATGGGCCTGCGCGGGCTCGAACTGTCGTGTTCGTGGGACATGGTGCCGATGTGGCACCCGGATTGGGAAAAGTTGTGGAAAGCGGTCGCCGACGTCGACCTGCCGCTGCATTTTCACACCTTCCCGACCACCAACCCCAAGGCGCGTGCCGAGACCAGCGCGCATGTCCGGCGCGCGGCGATGTTCACCGGTGTGTCGGCGTTTCAGATGGGCCTGATCAACATCATCGCGGCGATGATCGGCGCCGGCGTGTTCGACCGTTATCCGACCCTGCGGGTGTCGTTCGGCGAGAGCGGCGCGGGCTGGCTCGCCTACGCGCTCGACCGCATGGATTTCGAGTTCGAGGATCGCTTCCGCGACCTGATGAAGTCGAAGCCGAGCGAATATTGGCGCAAGCACTGCAAGTGCACGTTCCAGTACGATCGCATCGGCGCCAAGCTGATCGAGGATATCGGCATCGAGACGATGATGTGGGGCTCCGACTACCCGCATACCGACGGGGTGTGGCCGGAATCGACCAAGTTCATCGACGAGCAGTTCGCCGAGCTGACCCCCGAGCAGATCCACAAGATCACCTGCGAGAACGCGGCGAAGTTCTATCGGTTTACCAACTAGCCGCGCCGGCTTCGTCCGGCCATCTGCACAGACCCCCGTCAGCCGCCGCGCTGGCGGGGGTCTTGCTTTCCCGCCTCGCGAAGTCGTGATATTGGCGGCCTGAAAATTACCCGGTATCGTTGCGTTTGCTCGCCGCGATGCCTTTTCGCGCAACGCCTCTTGCAGCAGGACGAACGATGCGACCGCCCCCGCGCCTTGCCGCGATCGCGACCGCGGTGCCGCCCTACCGGCTCGACCAGGACGAAGTCGTCCGCCGGGCGGCGCGCTGGTTCTCGAACGCGGCCGATTTCGAGCGGCTGCTGCCGGTCTTCGCGAATAGCGGGATCGGCTGCCGTTATACCGCGGTGCCGCTCGACTGGTTCGAGGAGGGACATGGCTGGGCCGAGCGCAACCGCGCCTATCTCGCCGCCGCGCTCGACCTGATCGAAGCCGCGGCCGGACGCGCGCTCGACAAGGCCGGGATCGGCCTCGACGAGATCGGCAGCATCGTCACGGTCTCGACCACCGGCGTCGCCACCCCTAGCCTCGATGCGCGGCTGATGGAGCGGATGGGGTTGCCGCGCACGATTCAGCGCCTGCCGATCTTCGGTCTTGGCTGCGCCGGCGGCGCGCTGGGGCTCGCCCGCGCCGCGGCGCTTGCGACAGCAATGCCGGAGAAGGCGGTGCTGCTCGTCGTCGTCGAGCTATGCACCTTGCAGTTCCGCCGCGACGACTATTCGCGCAGCAACATCGTCGCGACCGCCCTCTTCGGCGACGGCGCTGCCGCCGCGGTGCTGCGCTGCGGCGGCAGCGGCCCCGTCATTGCCGCCACAGGTGAGCACACCTGGCCGCAAAGCCTCGACATCATGGGCTGGGACGTCGCCGAGGATGGGCTGAAGGCGATCTTCTCGCGCGACATCCCGCGCCTGGTCGCGGCCGAGCTGGGCGGCGTCGCCGACGATTTCCTGGCAAGGCACGATCTGACGGTCGGCGATATCGGCCGCTTTGTCTGCCACCCCGGCGGACCGAAGGTGATCGACGCCTATGAGAGCGTGTTCGGCCTGCGCCCCGGCGCACTCGCCGAGGCCCGGCACTCGCTCGCCGAATACGGCAACATGTCTGCCGCTTCGGTGATGTTCGTACTCGACCGGATGCTGGCGGCGGCGCGCGACTCGGGCCAGCCGTGGCGCCGGGCCTTGCTGATGGCGCTCGGCCCCGGCTTCAGCGCCGGATTCGTCGTTTTGGACGAGGCATGACGGTCTTTTACGCGGTCATCGCCTTTGTGCTGGTGCAGCGCGGCGCCGAGCTGGTGCTGGCGCGCCTCAACACGGCGCGGCTGATTCGCCTTGGCGCCACGGAGATCGACCGCACCGGCTACAAGTGGATCGTCGCGCTGCATGCCGCCTGGCTGGCCGCCTTGATCGCGACGGTGCCCAGCGAAACCCAACCGAATTGGCCGTTGCTGGCGCTGTTCTTCGGGCTGCAGTTGGGCCGGGTCTGGGTAATCGCCAGCCTCGGCCGGCGCTGGACGACCCGGGTGATCGCGCTGCCGGGCGCGCCGCCGGTGACCGCCGGCCCCTACCGCTATCTCCGCCACCCCAATTACGCGATCGTCGCCGCGGAGCTGGCGATTTTGCCGCTGGCCTTTGCCGCCGTTGCGATTGCGGCGGTGTTTTCGGCGTGCAATGCTGTGCTGCTCATCCGGCGCATTCGGCTCGAAAACGCCGCGCTCGGGCTTTCCAGCTATCACATTCCCGAAACCCTGCCCCGCAGAAGCTAGGCCTGGGCGGCTTGGAGAAATCGTACTATTACCTTATTATCAGTTTCGAGACGTATCTCGGGGTCATCCTGTGGATCTTGAACGAAGTTTTGGCTTTCTCGTGCACGATGTCGCGCGGCTTTTCGGGCGGCGCTTCGACCGTAACGGCAAGCGGCTGCAGCTGACGCGCGCGCAGTGCCGCACGCTCAGCTATCTCGCCCGCAACGAGGGGATCAACCAGGCCGGCCTCGCCGACTTGCTGGAGATTCGGCCGATGACCCTGGTCCGGCAAATCGACCGGATGCAGGAGGCCGGCTGGATCGAGCGCCGGCCCGACCCGACCGACCGCCGCGCCCGCCGCCTGTTCCTCACCGACAAGGCGCGCCCGGTCCTGGGCCGCATCTGGGACGTCTCAACCGAGACGCAAGATCAGATCCTGGCCTCGCTCTCGCCCGACGAGGCCGATCAGCTGATCGAGTTGTTGCGGCGCGTGCACGGCTCGCTTGCCGATCGCTCACCGCTACGCGCTCGCGCGCTCCATGAAGCCGCCGCCGCACGCCCGCGCCTGCCGGTTGCCGTCGCCGCGCCGGCGATCGGGGGGACGCGATGACGACATCGACCGAGGGCGAAGCCCCGCCCCCGCTTTTACGTCGCGTCTTCGGCGACCGCCGGGGTCGCCTCACCGCCCCGACCCGCCCGCTGCGGCAGCGCGTGCGCCTGCCGCTGATGCTGGCGGGACCGATCGTCGTCGCGGTGATGGCGAGCTGGTGGTACCTGACCAGCGGCCGCTATGTCACCACCGACGACGCCTATATCCAGGCGGCGCGCACGATGATCAGCGCCGATGTCAACGGGCGGGTGCTGGCTGTCGAGGTGCATGAGAACCAGCGGGTCACCAAGGGCCAGGTGCTGTATCGGCTCGATCCCAACGCCTATCAGGTCCAAGTCAACGACGCCAAGGCGCAGCTCGGCGTCGCCCGCCTCCAGGTCGAGGCGCTCAAGGCGACCTATCAGCAAAAGATCGCCGACAACAAGGGAGCCCAGGAGACGCTCGACTACGCGCAGCGTGAATACGACCGGCAAAAAAAGCTGCTCGGCTCGGGAGTGGCGTCGCAGCAGCAATTCGACCAGGCGAGCAATAGTCTTGAGGTCGCGCGCCAGCGGGTCGCCTCGACCAAGCACGATATCGGCAATGTGCTGGCCCAGATTGGCGGCAACCCCGACGTCCCCGTCGACGAGCACCCGGCGGTGCAACGCGCCCAGGCGGTGGTCGACGCCAAGCAGATCGATCTCAACGACACCGTGATCCGCGCGCGGGAAAACGGCATCGTCACCAAGGTCGAGCAGCTGCAGGTCGGCGACTACATCACCGCGGCGACCCCTGTGTTCTCGCTCGTCTCCGACCGGCTTTGGGTCGAAGCGAATTTCAAGGAAACCGAGCTGACCTATATGCGTACCGGCCAGGATGCGACGGTCGAGATCGACACCTATCCGGACGCCAATTGCCGCGGCAAGGTAATCAGCCTGAGCCCCGGCACTGGCCTAACCTTTTCGCTGCTGCCCCCGGAGAACGCGACCGGCAACTGGGTCAAGGTGGTACAGCGGCTGCCGGTACGCCTTTCGGTCGATTGTGGCAGCGCGGACGCCCCACTGCATGCCGGGTTGAGCGTGACGGCCGAGATTGATACCCATCACAAGCGGCCGTGGCTGGACTGGCTGGAACGCGGCTACGACCGCTTCTTCGGATCGGCGCGAGCGGCTGAGACGAAACGCTGATGACGTTGCGGGGGGGATTGGCTGCCGGCGCGGGGGCGTTGGCGGCAGCGACAGTTCTGCTCGCCGCTTGCAAGCAAGGGCCCGATTTCCTGTCGCCGGCGCCGCCGGGGCAAAAGGCCTATACCGCCGATAACGACCCGACCCTGCCGTCGGCCGATGAGCCGCCGTCGAAGCGCGGGCCGGCGCAGCGCGTCGCGCTCGGCGCCAAGGTCCAGGACGATTGGTGGAACCTGTTCCACTCGCCCATCCTCAACCGGGTGGTCAAGCAGGCCCTGGTCGACAGCCCCAGCATCGCCCAGGCGACGGCGACGCTGGCCCAAGCGCGCGAGCAGGTCATCGCCGTCGCCGGCACGGCGCTGCCGCAGGTCGATCTCCAGGCCGGCCTCGCCCGCGAGCAGTTCAACCCAGCGCCGAGCGGCGTCAACCGCGCGCCGGTGCCGGTCAGCGTCTATTCGATCGGCCCCTCGGTCACCTACGCGCTCGACGTCTTCGGCGGTATCAAGCGCCAGATCGAGGGCCAGGCGGCGCGCGCCGATGTCAGCGATTATCAGCTCGCCGCCGCCTATCTGACGCTGACCGGCAATATCGCCAATCAGGCGATCACCATCGCCGGACTGCGCGCCCAGATCAAAACCGTCCAGAACATCATCGCCGACGACGAGCGCAACCTAAAGCTGGTCAAGGCCCAGCAGGCCGGCGGCACCGCGACGATGGTCGACGTGACGACGGCGCAGAGCCAACTCGCCAACGACCGCACATGGCTGCCGTCGCTGCGCCAGCAGTTAAGCGTCGCCCGCGATGCTCTCACCGCGTTCGCCGGCCGGGTCCCGGCCGACTGGTCGCCGCCCGATTTCGATCTGGCCGACCTGACCCTGCCCAAAATCGTTCCGCTGAGCCTGCCGTCTGCGCTGGTGCGGCAGCGGCCCGACATCCTCGCCGCGGAGGCGCAGCTTCATGTCGCCGCCACGGATGTCGGTGTCGCCACCGCCAACCTGTACCCGAACTTCACGCTGAACGCGAACGTGCTGCAGAGCGCCACTATCCCCGGCAGTATTTTCTCCGGCACATTCACCGCCTTCAATATCGGCGCGGAGATGGCGGCGCCGATATTCCACGGCGGCACGCTCACGGCGCAACAGCGCGCCGCCAAGCACGCCTTCGATGCATCCTGGGCCGCCTACCGCCAGACCGTGATCACGTCGTTCGGTCAGGTCGCCGATTTGCTGCACGCGCTCCAACACGACGACGAGGCGGTCAAGACTCAGCGCGCCGCGGTCGCCGCGACCGCCCAAGCGCTAAAACTCGCCCGGCTGAGTTATGCCGCCGGCAATACCACCCTGCTGCAGCTGCTCGATCCCGAGCGGCTGATGGAGCAGGCGCAGCTCGGCCTCGTCAAAGCCGAGACGCAGCGGCTGATCGACAGCGCCGCGCTGATGGTCGCGCTCGGCAGCGGCTGGTGGAACACACCCCCGACGGGCCCCTCCGCCGAGACGCTGGAGCAGCGAACCGCGCCGGTATCGCCGACCGCTTACCCGGCGCCGGCCTCGGTGCTGCCGCCCGAAGGGCCGGATGACTCAGGACCGTTTTGGACGAAGTGGTTCAGTCCCTAAGGCTTCCGAGCAATCGAACGGGTGGGTTCCGATTTTCGTCGGGATGACGCAATGGCCGACAAGTCCGGCCGTTGCGTCATTTGTCCAGCCATACGTCTTCGAGACGCCAGCCGTTGTAGATGCTGTTCGACATCTGCTTGATGCCCTTGAGCTCGGGCCGCCAGCAGGTCGCCTGGCGCATGTAATAGAGGATCGGCCGCACCACCCGCTCGGTCAGCCGCTTGTCGATCTGGTTGACCATCGCTTGGCGCTTCTGCTTGTCGGTCTCCATCGACTGCTCGTCGATCATCTTGTCGAGGTCGCGGTCGCAGGAATGGATGTAGTTGCGGTTCGAATCGCAGATGTAGTTCTCGTAGAAATTCTGGTCGGGGTCGTCAAGGCCGCTGCCCAACAGACTCAGCGCCATGACGAAATCGGACCGGATCAGCTTCGGAAGCCATTGCGCGGTCTCGATCAGCTCGATCTCGCCGTCGATCCAGATGTTCTTCATCTGGTCGATCAGGATCGCCGCCGGGTCGCGGTAGATTGCCAGGTTGCGCGCCGAGATCTTGACCGACAGATGCTGGTCCGGCCCGTAGCCGAGCTTTTTCATCATCTCCTGCGCCTCGGCCCGGCTCTTGGCGACATCGGGTGCGTAGCCCGGCATCGTCTCGCGCATCTCCTTCGGCATCGCCCATTGGCCTTCGGGAGCCGGCAGGGTCGCGGTGCCGATATCGCCCTGGCCTTCGCCGAGGATGTCGACGATCGCCTTGCGGTCGAAGCTCATCGCGATCGCGCGGCGCAGCTCGACGTTGTCGAAGGGCGGCTTCAGCGTTATCGACAGGTTGGGGGCGACGTTGAGCGGCTCGGTGTCGCAAACCGCATCGGGCATCTGCGCCTTGACGTCCTTCAGCATCGGCACCGTGACCTCATAGGGAAAGGTCATGTCGAAATTGCCGGCGATAAAAGCGAGGATGGCGGTCGACCGGTTGGGGATGATCGTCCACTCGACGCCGTCGAGATAGGGCAGGCCCTTTTTCCAATAATCCGGGTTCTTGACTACCTTGATCGACTGGTTCGGCTTGAACTCGGCGAATTTGAACGGGCCGGTGCCGATCGGGTGCTGGCGCATCGCGCCGGCGCCGACGTGGCAGGGATAGACCGGGGTGAACCCCGAGGCGAGCAACGCCAGGAACGAGGGCTGCCGCCGCTTGAGGTGGAAGGTCGCCTGCAATTCGCTGTCGGCGGTCACTTCATTGAGGTTGAGCCACCATGCCGCGCGGGCATTGAGACGCAGCTTTTCCTGGGTCTTTCCCTGCAGCAAATCCCAGGTGCATTTGACGTCGGCGGCGGTGAACGGCTTGCCGTCATGCCATTTGACGCCAGGGTGCAACTTGAAGGTCAACTCGGTGCCGTCGGCGTTCCAGGTCCAGCTGTCGCCGAGATCGGGGACGATGTCGTCGAGCGTGTTCAGCTTCTGCTTGGGGTCGAAGACGACAAGGTTGTTGAACACGCCCATCATCGGCGCCACCACCGAGATCGTGCCCTCCTCATAGATCGACATGTTGGAGGGGCTGTCGCGGTGATAAACCCGCAGCACGCCGCCCGACTTTTGCGCGACGGCGCCACCGCTCGACAATCCCGCCAAAACCGCCGCGGCGAGCGCGGCGCGCACCAGGTAAGCCATCACCGTTCGTCCCCAATCTTTGCTTTCATAGACCGCCGCTTGCTCCCATCGGCGGGTGACGCTAGCCATAGTAATAGTTTAGACGGGCGGTTCCGTGCGTGATTTTGCAACCCTGACAGACGCCTTCGCGAGCCGCGAACTGTGGCAGATCATCGCGCTGTCGGTCTCGGTCAGCCTCTCGGCGACCGCCTTGGCGACGCTGTTCGGCCTGCCGCTCGGCGCGGCGTTAGCGATCTGGCAGTTTCCCGGCCGCAGACCGATCGTCGTCGCCGCCAATGCCCTCTTCGGATTGCCGCCGGTTGTCGTCGGGCTGGCGCTCTATCTGTTGCTGTCGCATTCGGGACCGCTGGGCTTTCTCGATTTCCTGTTCACCCCGGGAGCGATGGTGATCGCCCAAACGGTGCTTGCCCTGCCGATCGTCACCGCGCTGGCGCACCGTGCCGCAGCCGAGCGCTGGAGCGAATACGGCGACGCGCTGATGGATCTCGGCGCGAGCAAGCTGCGCGCGGTGCCGGCGTTGCTGGCGATGGCGCGGCTGCACATGCTGACCGCGGTGCTCGCCGGCTTTGGCCGCACCGTCTCCGAGGTCGGCGCGATCATCATCGTCGGGGGTAATATCGCCGCCTACACGAGGACGATGACGACCGCGATCGTGCTGGAGACCAGCAAGGGCAATTTGCCGTTGGCGCTGGGGCTCGGCATGGTCCTGATCGGGCTGTCGGTTATGATCAGCGCCGCGGCATTCGCCTGCGCCGCGCGCGGCAACTGGGCAGGGGAAGATAGTTGATACGCGGAATTCGCTGCTGCTTGGCCGCCCTACTGGCGCTTTGCGCCCACGCCAAGGCAGCAGACGCGCCGCCGACAGAGGTCATCGTGCTGGCGTCGACCACCTCGGTCGACAATTCGGGCTTGCTCGCGGCGATACTGCCCGAGTTCACCAAGGCGACGGGCATCACGGTGCGTGTGTTGGCTCTCGGCACCGGCCAGGCGCTCGACACGGCACGGCGCGGCGATGCCGATATTGTCCTTGTTCACGATCCCGAGGCCGAAGCGAAATTCCTCGATGACGGCAACGGGGTCTATCGGCGACAGATCGCCTGGAACGACTTTATCCTCGTCGGCCCTGGCGATGATCCGGCGCATGTCGCGGACAGCCACAACGTCATCGCCGCGTTTACCGCGATCGAGACGACACAGGCGCCGTTCGTCTCGCGCGGTGATCGAAGCGGCACCAATGCGCTTGAATTACGCTTATGGAAGCGCGCTGGGATCGACCCGAAAAGCGGCGCCGGCGGCTGGTACAAAGACATCGGCGGCGGCATGGGGGCGGCGCTCAACGCGGCCGCCGGCATGCCGGCCTACACCCTGACCGACCGCGGCACCTGGATCAGCTTTAAAAACAAGGGGCCGCTCAAGATCGTCGTGGAGGGCGATACCGCGATGCTCAACCGGTACGATGTGATTGAGCTGAACCCGAAAACACATGCCGGCGCCAAATTGGCGCCGGCACATTGGCTTGCCGAATGGCTGGCGACCCAGCCCGGACAGGACGCCATCGGCGCCTTCCGGCTCGGCGGGGAGGAGCTATTCCACCCCTCCGCCGCCGCACCGAAATAGCCGGTTGCGCCTAATGGGCGCTTAGGACCTACCAGCGATCGTGGTCCCAACCGTGGTGCCAATGGCGCCACTGCCAATCATGGTGCGGGTGCCAGCAATGCCAGCCGTACGGGCCAGCCCAGCAGGCCGCGTCAGCAGGGGTGGACAGAGCCGCGACGCTGAGCATCAGAGCGGCGACGGTACCGAGAATGATCTTCATGACATCACCTCTTCTCTTACGAAGACCGATGTCTAGAGAACGGTACACCCCCGGCGCGTGTTCCCAAAAAAAACGATTGATATAGGCTGTATAACTGGATCCGAGAACGGCGCAGGTGGTTTTCGCGGGAAATCAGGCGGCGGCGAGTTGGCGCGGCCGATAGATCGAGACGTGCTTCACGCGGGCGATCGGCGTCGTCTCGTTGGCCAGCACCAGCGCGTCGATATCGACGAAAAGGTGCCCCTTATGCTCGTAATTGCCGGTGATCTTGGCGCGCACCCCCAGCGCGTCGCCGATCATGGCCGGCGCGAAATGCTGGATCGTGCTGCCGACATGCATCCACGGTCCGAACACGACATTGCGGGTCAGCGCCAGATTGCATATGCGCAGCACCACGACGGGGTGGACGAGACCGCCGTTCCGGTAAAGCGGCAAGGTCTCGCGCGCGTCGCGCAGGTATTCGGCGGCCAGCTCCGGGGTCGCCTTTAGCGGCGTCATGCCGAGCCAATCGCCGACCGCCAACGTCTTTTCGTCGGCGGGCGGACGGTTGGCGCGTTCGGCTACCTGCTTGAACTCGTCGAGCTTTGGCGCGGCCACCGCCGCCGGCAGCGCCGCCGCGCCGGTCGCGCACTGGATGCCGCGGGCTTCGAGCCTGATGTCGAGGCCACCGGCGGTTTCGCTCGCGGTGACGGTGGCATGGTCGCCGTCATAGACCGGTTTCGAAAACCGGCACTCGGCGGTGCCGTGATCGAGCCAGGCGCGGCCCCAGCGCTCGGCCGGCAGATGCGTCATATAGGCGTAGACGTCGGCCCCCGGCACCAGCCCGCCGCCGAAGCCGAATTTTTTGGCGACCGCGTCGTCATGGATCTTGTTCTCCGACACCTTGGCGGTGTTGTAGGCCTCGACGGTGTAGGGAGCGGTTGCGGGCATGGTTTGTCCTCTAGCTGAGCGGGTGACGGACCCACAGATTGGGTTCTACATAAACCGCGTGGTCCTGTTCGAGCGAGACGTGAATCGGGTTGAGCGCGCCCGGCACGATCGCTGGGCCATTTATGTCGAGCGGCAGTCCGGTCCATTCCCGCCATTCGGCGAGGGTGCCGGGAATGACGACACTGCGCGGCGCGACTTTGACGATCTCGGCGCCAGCGCGGACATGAGTGCGGATCCAGGCGTCGTGCGGCTGGCCGTCGCCGCGGCAGCGGGCGGCGTATTGGGCGAACGGGGTCAGCGGCTCTTTGTCCTTCTCGGTTGGACGCAGCGGCGCCCACAGCTCGCAAAAGCCGAGCCGGCGCGCGTTGTCGCGCATCGCCTTCAACATCGCCGGCGATACCCCCTGCCCTTGCAGCCGCGGCGTCACCATGATTTCCAGCGCGCTGACGGCGTTGGGCCGCCGGCGTGCAACGTGGTCGTCATAGGCCCAGCGGATCACCGCATCCCAGCCGCCGTCGGGCAGCGCATCGCGGCCCGGCGTGCCGTCGCGAAAGGCGAACGGCACGCAAAAGGCGCGGGCCACCGGCCGGTCCGGCTGGGCCGGGTCGACCGCGACCAGCGCATGGTCGAGATATCGGTCGAGCGCCCCGTCGCCGTAATAGAGCATCGCGATCGGGTCGTGCCGGACGAATTCCGGCATCGCCGACTGGATCTCCGGGCCGAACACCTTGCCACGCAGATCGGGCCGCTCGGCGAGGGTGGCGATGATGAGCCGCCCGGGATCGTAATTTTCGGTCATTGCGAGCAAAGCAAAGCAATCTCGACGGGCTGGAACGTGGCTCTTCGAGATTGCTTTGTCGCGCTGCTCCTCGCAATGACGTCGTTGATGGAGGCCTATTGGCTCTTGTCGGCAATGATTGCGTTGATCTTGTTGATGTCTTCCTTGGGCTGTTCGATCCCCGAGCGCTCGACCTGGAGCAGCATGCCGACCCGGCTGTCGCGGGCGCCCCAACCGCGGGTCATCGCCTCGGTCAGCTCTTCGAGGGCCAGGTTGGCGAGGCGCATCGGCACCCCGACCTCTTTGCCCAGCCCGACCGCCAGCGACACGTCCTTGTGCAGCAGGCGCAGCGCGAAATCGGCCGGGTCGTACTGGCCGGCGAGGAACTTGCCCAGGCGGTCGAAGGTGCGCGGGCGGCCGGTCGCGCCCTGGCGCACGGCCTCCCACAGCTCGAGCGGCGGCACTCCGGCCTTGATGCCCATCGTGAACACCTCGGCCAAGGCGACGTTCATCACCGCGCTGGTGCAGTTATGCACCAGCTTGGCGATCGTGCCGGCGCCGGACGGGCCGATATAGGCGGCCTGGTCGCCCATCGCCGCGAGCACACCGGCGAGGCGGTTGAACTGCTGCTCGTCGCCGCCGACCCAGATCGCCATTTTCCCCGACGCCGCGCCCGACGGACCGCCGCTGACCGGCGAATCCAGCATGTAGATGTTCTTTTCGGCGAAGGCGGCGTTGATCTTGCGCACCACCGCGACCGAGTTGGTCGACATGTCGAAAACCGCGGTATCGGGCTTCATCCCCTCGATCAGCCCGTTGGGGCCGAGCGCCACCGCCTCGACATCGGCCGGCACGGGCAGCGAGGTGAATACCACCTCCGATTGCTCGCCGAGCGCCTTGGGGCTGTCGGCCCAGGTCGCACCGTTCGCCAGATAGGGCTCGGCGGCCGCCCGGCGGATGTCGTGGACGATCAGCTGGTGCCCCGCCTTCTGCAGATTGGCGGCCATGCCTTTGCCCATCATGCCGAGCCCGATAAAACCGACCTTCATGTGCTGTTCTCCGATCGATGAATTCCCTCTCCGCCCAATGGGGGAGAGGGAGGGGCCCACGCCGCAGGCGTGGGAGGGTGAGGTGTGGGCAGCGTCGGTGGTTCCCCCACCTCACCCCGGCCCTCTTCGCCCCCCAAGGGCGGAAAGGGAGAGGCCGCGTCCCGGCTGGTTAATTGCCTTCGCGGTGCCGCAGCTGGTTGTTGACCCGGCGGTCGCCGGCGAGCCAGCGCGCAAGCTCGCTATGCGCGTCCGCCTTGCGCAGCGCGTGGATCTCTGCGACGTCGGGCGGATCGCAGGTGAATTCGAGGATCATCCCGTCCGGCGATTGCGTGTAGATCGACCGGCAATAGCCGTGGTCGGTCTCGCGGAATTTCTCGCCGGCCTTATCGAGGCGGCCCTTGAGCTGGTCATAGGTCTGGTCGCCGACCTTGAGCGCGATGTGATAGTGGCTGCCGACCTTGGGCGGCGATTTCGCCTGGGTCAGCGCGTACATCTCCGGATCGGCGAACTGAAAGAACGCCAGCGCGCCGCCATCGGCGAGGCCGTAGAACGTATGGCAGAAATCGACCTCGCGGCCGAGATCGGCGCGGTAGGTGCGCTCGCACCAGGTCGCGACCAGCGGGATGCCGAGCAAATCCTCGATAAAGCGCCGGTTGGCCTCGTGGTCCTTCACCACATAGGCGTTGTGGTGCAGGCGCAGCGGCAACTCGTCGAGCAATTTGGCTTGGGTGCGCGGCCTGGCTTCGATCGTGTCCATCGCCATCCTCCCTTACGCTAGTATCGAGCATATTCCCCCGGCCGATCCGACCGCAAGGCGGCGGCGCGCATCGACGGAATGCAGAACATGACCCTGCCGCTCGACAAGACCCTCAAGATCGGGATCCAGACCATCCACCGCCGCACCGAGCCGGCAAGCACGCCGTGGCGGCCGACGATCGACGAAATGGCCGAGCTGGTCGGGCTGGTCGACCGCTGCGGTTACGATTCGCTGTGGGTCGGCGACCATGTCGCGTTTGCCGTGTCGATCCTCGACCCGCTGCTGCAATTGGCGCAGGCGGCGGTGATCAGCCGGCGGTTGATCCTCGGCACCAATGTCTACCTATTGCCGCTGCGCCATCCGGGCCCGGTGGCGAAGCAGGTCGCCAGCCTCGACCATCTGTGCGAGGGACGGCTGATCTTCGGGGTTGGGGTCGGCGGCGAGTTCCCCCAGGAATTCGCAGTCAGCGGCGTGCCGCTGACCGAGCGCGGCGGACGGCTGTCGGCCGCGATCCCGCTGCTGCGCGAGCTGTGGAGCGGGCAGCCGGTCAGCCACAGCAGCAGGTATTTCGGCGAGTTCTCGGAGGTCGCGATGCAGCCGCCAGCGCGGCAGGCAGGCGGTCCGCCGATCTGGTGCGGCGGCCGCGCCGATGCCGCGCTCGCGCGCACCGGGCGGATGGCCGACGGCTACATTTCCTATGTCGTGACCCCGGACCAGTATCGCGCCGCCCTCGCCAAGATCGACGAGGCCGCCGACGCCGCCGGCCGCACCATCGACCATTTCGGCACCGGGCATCTGCTGTTCGCGCGGCTCGACACCAGCTACGAGACCGCGCTCGACGCCGCCGCCACATCGCTCAGCCAGCGGTACGCGATGGATTTCCGCCGCGCCACCGAACGCTACGCCGCGCTCGGGCTTCCCGAGCAGGTCGCCCAGCGCATCCGCGACTTCCATGCCGCCGGCGTACGGCACGTGGTGATCGACCTCGTCGGCCCCTACGAGGAACGCCCGGAGCAAATCGAGGATTTCGCCGGAAAGGTGATGCCGCTGCTTAAAGATTTACGGCGCTAAGCGCCAGTCGGGGGTCAGGTTCCTTGGCTCGATCGGACGCCGGGTTGGCCGTCGACGTGAAAATTCTGAATCCGCTTCAACAGCACAAAGCGGATCGTCGCCATGCCGTTCTCGTACTTCGCCTTGGCCTCATAGGCGGCCGATATTTGGCCTCCCGTGCCGGTAAAGTACGTCATGTTGGCCTGGCCCTTAGCGCCATCATATTCGACCAGAGCTCCAAGCCGCGAGAAATTCTCGAAAAGGGCAGTTATCTTGTCGGAGGTCACCGTCGCGCGGAGTTCAGGCGTTGCCCGGTCGAGCAGCGCCTCCTTCGTCCAGTGCGTTGTGATCGCCGGAACGGCAGCATCGACGAAAGCTTGGCTCTCCGCATCAAGCCCGCTGCCCTTCCAGATCAGCATGCTGATGCCGATCATAGCGACAACAATCGCGGTTAACGTCGTCGCGCCGATGATGCAAAGAAGTTTTCGCACGTCTCGCCTCGTCGCAGCGGTGCGCGGAACACAGTTTTCCGCCGCACACATTCTCGTAGAGGCGTGAATGAAAGATTAGCGCCCGAATTATCCGGCCGATTTAACCGCGCCGCTTTGGTGCAGCGCCGAGATTTCGCCCGCGGAAAAGCCCCAATCGGAAAGGATGTCGTCGGTGTGTTCGCCGATCTTGGCGGGCGGGCGCTGCACGCTGGTCGGGGTGCCGAGAAAGCGCGGCGCCGGGGCCGGCTGGGCGATGCCGTCGATCACCGGGAAGCTGTCGCGGTGGCGGTTATGCTGGTGTTCGATCGCCTCCGACATCTTCAGCACCGGCGCGAAACAGATATCGGTGTCCTGCATGACCGCGACCCATTCGGCCCGGGTCTTCTGCTTGAAGATTGCCGCCAGCCGCTCCTGCATGCCGGACCACGTCGAGCGATCGGTCTGCACCGGCAGCTCGGCGCCTTCGAGCCCGGTATGGGTCAATAGCAGCTTGTAGAATTGCGGCTCGATCGAGCCGATCGCGACATGCTCGCCGTCCTTGGTTTCGTAGACATGGTAGTAGTGCGCGCCGCCGTCGGTGCGGTTGTGGCCGCGCTTTTCGACCCAAGCGCCCGAGGCCAGCGCGGCATACATCATCGTCATCAGCGAGGCCGAGCCCTCGACCATCGAGCAATCGACGACCTGGCCCTTGCCGCTCGCCTTGGCGCCGAGGATACCGGCCAGCACTCCCATCGCCAAATACAGCGCGCCGCCGCCGAAATCGCCGACCAGATTTAGCGGCGGCACCGGCGGCCCGCCGGTCTCGCCAATCGTCGACAGCACCCCGGACAGCGCGATGTAATTGATGTCGTGCCCGGCGATATGGGCGATCGGGCCGTCCTGGCCCCAGCCGGTCATTCGCCCGTAGACCAGGCGCGGGTTGCGCGGCAGGCACACATCCGGCCCGAGCCCGAGCCGCTCCATCACCCCCGGCCGAAACCCCTCGATCAGCGCGTCGGCCTGGTCGATCAGGCGCAGCACCGCGTCGACTCCTTCTTGGTTCTTGAGGTCGACCGCAATGTTGCGCCGGCCGCGCGCCAGCAAGTTGAAGCGGTATTCCTCGCCCACCGGGCCGCCGACCCGGCTGTCGTCGTGTCCGACATTGGCGGCGCGGTCGACTCGCACGACCTCGGCGCCCATGTCGGACAGCAGCATCGCGCAAAACGGACCCGGCCCAATGCCGGCGAGCTCGATGACCTTTATCCCTGCGAGCGGTCCCATGTTTCGTCCTCATCCGTGGCGGCGTATTAGTGTCTATCGCCCGAGACGAAGCGGCAAGCGCGGGCGGCAAAGAGGGGTAGCGGATGCGGATCGTCATCACCGGCGGGTGTGGGTTTCTCGGGCGGCGGCTGGCGCTTCTGCTGCTCGAAAAGGGCAGCGCGCTGGGGCCGATCGACGAACTGGTGCTGTTCGACAATGCGCCCTCGGCGCTGCCGCTCCCCGACGACAGGCGCGTACGCCTCGTCACCGGCGACATCGCCGACCGCGATACGGTGACGGCGCTGATCGCGCCCGACGGTCAAAAAGCCCATACCGATGCGGTATTTCATCTCGCCGCGATTGTCAGCGGCCAGGCCGAGGCCGACACCGAACTCGGCTACCGGGTCAACCTCGACGGCACCCGCGCCGTGCTCGACGCCTGCCGTGCGCTCGGTAGTGTCCCGCGCCTGATCTTCGCCAGCTCGCTCGCCGTCTATGGCGGCGAGCTGCCGCCGGCGGTCGGCGACGACACCGCGCTGACGCCACAAACCTCTTACGGCGCGCAGAAGGTGATCGGCGAGCTGCTGGTCAACGATTACAGCCGAAAAGGCTACATCGACGGGCGCGCGCTGCGGCTGCCGACCGTGGTGGTGCGGCCGGGATTGCCCAACCGCGCCGCCTCGACCTTCGCCTCGTCGATCATCCGCGAGCCGCTGGCCGGCAAGGATGCGGTCTGCCCGGTCGCGCCCGAGACGGTGATGGCCTTGGCCTCGCCGCGCCGGGTCGTCGCCGCGCTCGCCCATGCGCTCGACCTGCCCGGCGAGGCGCTCGGCGCGCGGCGCTCGTTGCAGGTGCCGGGGTTCTCGGTCAGCGTCGGCGAGATGGCAGCGGCGCTGCGCCGCGCCGGCGGCGAGGCGGCCTATGGCAAGATCGCCTGGCGCCCCGATCCGGGCGTGCAGAAAATCATCTCCGGCTGGCCGATGGCGCTGGCGACGCCGCGCGCCGACGCGCTCGGCTTCGAGCGCGACAGCGGCATCGACGAGGCCGTCCAGTTCTTCATCGAGGACGATCTGGCGATGCAGCAAGCGCTGCCGGCCTAGCGATGCGCCACTACCGTCGATTGCCGGCGGCGGCGCTGGCGCTGGCGGCGACCGGCTTCGGTCCCCCGCAGCCGGAACTGTTCGCCTGCCACGGCAGCTTCGCCACCCTCGCCCGCGGCTTTGTCACCGGGCGGCCGTCCGAGCTGAACTTCGTCGTCGACTGGCAGGCGCCGTCGATCGCCACCGATACCGGCCGGCCGGGCCGCATCACCGCGCTGACCGTGCTGGAGGTCGCGTTCGAGGTGCAATACGACACCTACAAGGCAACCTACCGCATCAACCGCGTCGACGGCACGATCAGCCAGACCAGCAATTTCGGCGGCCTGTTCCGCGGCGTCTGCGAATTGACGCCGCTGCGGACGAAGTTCTGACCCGGCGAGGCTACCCGGCGGTTGCCGGCGCTGCTGCGCCAACCCGGACCGCCGGCGTCTCGCGCACGCAGATCGCCGAGACCAAGGCCGCCATCAGCGCGAAGCCAGCCAGCGCATAGAGCCCACCGGCATAACTGCCGGTGTAGTCCTTCAGCCAGCCCATAACGGGCGGCGACACACTGCCGCCGAGGATGCCGACCGAGTTGACCCAGGCAATGCCGCTCGCCAGCGCCGGGCCCGAGAGGAACACCGACGGCAGCGGGAACAGATGCGCATTCCCGGCGTAGAGCCCAACCGTCATCAGCGACAGGCCGGCGATCGACCACCATGTCCCGGCGTAGAGGCCGGCCAGCAGGCAGCCCATCATCATCACCGTGCACGATCCGGTCAGGTTCCACCGCCGCTCGTTCTTTCTATCGGAGTAGTTGCCCCACAGGATCATCCCGGCGGTGCCGAAGATGTACGGGATCGCGGTGGCGAACCCGGTCTGCATGTTGGTGAGGCCCATGCTCTTGACGATCTGGGCCGAGAACACCGCTAGCCCGACGCTGACCGCGGCCTGGCCGAAATGGATCGCCGCCAGGGCCAGCACGCGCGGGTTATACATCGTCTGCAGCACCGAGAAGCTGCGCCCGGCGGTGACGTTCTTCTTTTCCTTCTGCATCTCGTCGTCGAGCCAGCGTTTCTCCTCGGCGGTGAGCCAGGACACCTCGCCCGGACGGTCGGGCAGATAGAAAAAGCATGCGAGCCCGAAGACCAACGCGGGCACTGCCTCGCCCAGGAACAGCCATTTCCAGCCGGCGAGGCCCAGGGCGCCGTTGAGCTCGAGGAACGCGGTCGAAACCGGCGCGCCAAGCCCGAGCGATACCGGGATCGCCGCCATGAAGCCGGCGACGATGCGCGCGCGGTGCAGCGGTGGGAACCAATAGGTGAAATAGAGGATCATGCCAGGGAAGAAGCCGGCCTCGGCCAGTCCCAGCCCGAAGCGCAGGCAGAAGAAGCTGATCGGCCCCTGGGTGAAGGCGAACGCGCCGGAGACGATGCCCCAGCTGATCATGATGCGGCCGATCCAGCGCCGCGCCCCGATCTTTTCCAGGATCAGGTTGCTCGGCACCTCGAGAATGAAATATCCCCAGAAGAACGCCCCGGCGCCGAGCCCGTAGATATAGCCCGAGAGCCCGAGGTCCTTGTTCATCGTCAGCGCGGCGAACCCGATGTTCGCGCGGTCGAGGTAGCAGATGAAATAAAGCACGAAGCAGAACGGCAACAAGCGCAGGTAGACCTTGCTCATGGTCTGCCGTTCGAGTGTCGATGCTCCCTGCATGGCGAGCCCTCCCCAGATTCCCATTATTGAAACGTGGAGCTCGCCCTGTCGCCCGCGATGCCGGGTCGTTCAACCCGCCCGGCGTTCATCGGACGATCGTAGCGCAAAAAGGCGAAAATCGCAGCCGGGTTTTCCCTTCGGCTTCGGGCCGGGCTCAACCCTTTAATTCTTCGCCGCGTCGTAGGGGTAGAACGCATCGCCGGTCTTGTACTTGGACGGCCATAGCACCACCGGTTGTTGCCGGTTATTGAACTGGGTCGAGGCCGTTACCGGTGACGTGCTGGTATGCACCATCTTGGAATACGATTCCGACAGTTCGCCGCGGTTGCGCTACTCCCGAAACCGTGAAGCCAGGAGCGCGGTGCCGGCGTATACGGTGACGCCGTAAACCTTGTGGCACAGCAAACCGGGGACGGACGGCGGTGAAAGCGGTTTTGATTATCCTGGCGCTGGTGCTGTCATCGGCCGCATGCGCCCGCGAGAGCCGGCCGATCGTGGTCGAGCTGTTCACTTCGCAGGGCTGCTCGTCATGCCCGCCGGCGGACCGTCTGCTGGCCGAGCTGGCGCAGCGCAAGGACGTCGTCGCGCTCGGTTTCCACATCACCTACTGGGACGGCGCAGCCTGGCGCGACCCGTTTTCGCGGCAAGCGTCGACCGACCGCCAGATTGCCTATGACCGCCGGCTGACCGGCGGCCAGGTCTACACCCCGCAGATGATCGTCGACGGCACCGCCGACCTTGTCGGCTCCGACCGCAAGGCGGTGCTCGCCGCGCTCGACAAGGCCAAGCCGCAAGCGGCCGCGCCCGTGACTTTCGCCGCCGACCGGAAGTCCGTCGCCATCGGGGCCGGCACGGCGACGGTGGGGGGTCAGGTGCTGTTGGCGCGCTACGCGCTCAAGCGCACCACCCCTGTCGCCGGCGGCGAGAACGCCGCGCGCACCGCGGTCGACGCCAACGCGGTCGAGGCGCTGACGACGCTCGGCGGCTGGGACGGCAAGCCGGCGAGCTTCCCGATCGAGCCGCCCGCCGACGGCGAAGGCCTCGCCGTGCTGGTGCAAGCCCCCGACGGCAGGATGCTGGACGCCGCGGCGCTGCCGCCGCCCATCTGAGCCTCCGCATCGCAATTTACAGCTCTGCGCTCGGCATGGCACCTTGCGGGTGAGCCTTTCGCTTTGCCCCGAGGAGGATCCCTATGAAGCTGTTGCGCTTTGGCCCCAGCGGCCACGAAAAACCCGGAATCCTCGACCGCGACGGCCGCATTCGCGATCTGTCCGGAACCGTGAACGACATCGACGGCGCGGCGCTGTCCCCGAGTGCGCTCGACCGGCTGCGCCGGCTCGACCTCAATACCCTGCCGCTGGTCTCGGGCTCGCCGCGCATCGGTGCCTGCGTCGGCAGCGTATCGAAGGTGCTGGCGATCGGCCTCAACTACCGGAAGCACGCCGAGGAAGCCGGGATGCCGATCCCTTCGGAGCCGATCTTCTTCCTCAAGGCGACGAGCAGCATCTGCGGGCCCAACGACGACGTGATCATCCCGAAGGGCTCGGAAAAGACCGATTACGAGGTCGAGCTCGCCATCGTCATCGGCACCACCGCAAAGTATGTCAGCGTCCATGACGCCAAGAAGCACATCGCCGGCTATTGCGTCGTCAACGACGTGTCCGAGCGCGAGTACCAGATGGAGCGTGGCGGCCAGTGGACCAAGGGCAAGAGCTGCGACACGTTCTGCCCGATGGGGCCGTATCTCGTTACCGCCGACGAGATCCAGGACGCCGGCAAGCTCCAAGTGACGACCGACGTGAACGGTGAGCGGCGGCAGGACAGCAACACCGCCGACCTGATTTTCGGCATCGAGCACATCGTCAGCTATTGCAGTCATTTCATGACCTTGAACCCGGGCGACGTGATCCCGACCGGCACGCCGTCGGGGGTGGCGCTGGGCTTCAAGCCGCCGAAGTTTCTGCGGGCGGGCGACCGCATGCGGATCGCCATCGAAGGCCTGGGCGAGCAGAACAACCGCCTCGTCGCCTATCCGGGCTGAGCTGCCGACGACGAGCCGGAGAGATGACCGACGATTTCGGCGCTTTCGTCCCCGGCGAGCGGTTTCGCATCGAGGGGAAGGCGGCAGGGCCGCTTGCCAGGTTCACCTTCGCCGCCAAGGATTTGTTCGATGTCGCCGGACATCCGACCGGCGGCGGCAACCCGGATTGGCCGCGCGACCGGCCAATCCCGGCCCGCCATGCCTGGGCGGTGCAGCGCCTCATCGATGCCGGCGCCAGCCTGATCGGCAAGACCATCACCGACGAGGTCTCGCTCGGCATCCTCGGCGAGAACCCGTTCGACGGCACCGCCCACAACCCGCGTGCGCCTGGCCGGGTGCCGGGTGGGTCGTCGTCGGGCTCCGCAGTTGCGGTCGCCGCCGGGCTTTGCGACACCGCGCTCGGCACCGATACCGGCGGCTCGGTGCGGGTGCCGTCGAGCTTTTGCGGGCTCTACGGCATCCGCCCCACGCATGGCCGGCTCGACCTCACCGGCATGATGAGCCAGGCGCCCAGCTCGGACACCACCGGCTGGTTCGCCCGCGATCCCGAGACCTTCGCTCGCGTGTCGGAAGTCATGCTTGGCGAGGCGATCCCTGAGGAATTGCCGAGCCGGCTGATCGTCGCGACCGATGCGTTCTCGATCGCCGATCCGGCCGCCGCCGCCACGTTACGGCCGGTGGTCGAGCGGCTTACCGCGCTGATCGGCGAGCGCCGGGATGAGGCGATGGCGCCGCCGGGCCTTGCCGCCTGGGCCAACGCGCAGCGCACGCTGCAGCCGGCCGAAGCCTGGCAGACGTTCAAGGAGTGGATCGACCGGATCAACCCGTGCATGCAGTTCAGCGTCGCGCGCAACCTGACCCTCGCGGCGACGATCTCCGAGGCGGATCGCGCCCGCGCCGCCGCAGTGCGCGAGGCCGCCCGCGCCCGGATGCGCCAGCTGCTGCCGCCGGGCACGATCCTCTGCCTGCCGACCACACCGTTCCCGGCGCCGACTTGCGGCCAGGCGCTGTCGGTGCTCGACCCGCTGCGCGACCGCATCACCCGCCTCTGCTGTCACGGCGGGCTGACCGGGGTGCCGCAAGTCAGCATCCCCGGCGCGACCGTCGACGGGCTGCCGATCGGCCTGTCGATCGTCGGCGGCCCCGGCAGCGACGCGACCCTGGTCGCGGTAGCGGGGGCGCTGGCGGCTTAGCCGGCGAGAAAGGCCCGCGCGGCATTGACGAACGCCGTTGGCTGCTCCAACACCGAGGCGTGCCGCGCCGGCGAGAGGGACTGCAGCTGCGCCCCCTTTATGTTGTCGGTCAGCCAGCGCGCCGCATCCTGGAACGCTGCGCTTTCCTGATCGCCGCAGACCACCAGGGTCGGAGCCGATATTCTGGCCGCCAGCGGGCGCAGATCGGCAGCGCCCAGCGCCTCGCAGGCCAGGGCGTAGCCTTCTCCCGAATCGCCATGGAAACATTCGCGTACATAACGCACCGCCGAGGGATCGCCGGCGATGAACTCGGGCGTAAACCAAACCGGCAGCAGGCTGTCGAGCAGCGACGCCACCCCTTGCGTGCGCGCCTGCTGCGCGCGCACCACCCACATCTGGCGCATCTCGTCCGTGTAGCGCGGCGTCGTATCGAGCAGCATCAGCCGGTCGACCCGCTCCGGATAGGTCGCGGCGAAGTGCTGCGCGACCAGCCCGCCGAGCGAGATGCCGCCGACATCCGCCCGCGCGATGCCCTCGCGTTCGAATAGAGCGGCGAGCTGCGCCGACAGGTCCTCCACCCCGTAGGCGCGCGGCGATAGGATCGTCTCGCCGTGGCCGGGAAAATCGTAGGAGATCAGCGAAAAGTCGCGCTCCAGCCCGGCGGCGGCGATGTCCCACAGGCGATGATCGACTCCCAGACAATGCAGCAGCACCAATTGCGGGCCGTTGCCGCTGCGGCGGATTGAAACGTTGCGCGGATCGAGTCCGGCATTGCTCATCACATCCTCCCCAATCCCCGTCTGCGGAGCTAGAGTACGCCGTCCGTCAGCGAAAGGCAGGCCTGCGATGATCCATCACGTCTCGATCCCCGCCCACAACCCTCAGCACGTCGCCGAGGTCCTGGCCGAGGTAATGGGCGGCAGGTGCGTGCCGTTCGGGCCGCTCGAAGGCGCCTTTATGGCGATGAGCGGCGACGAGCACGGCTCGATGATCGAAATCTATCCCGACCGGGCAACGCTCGACATCCCGGCCAGCGACGACCAGGTGGTGTTCGGCGAAAACCAAGCGCCGCCGCAAACCTGGCCGTTCCACATTCTCCTATCCGTGCCGTTGGAGCCCGAGCAGGTCGAGCGCATCGGCGCGCGCGAAGGTTGGCGCGCGAAGATTTTTGGCCGTGGCATGCAGGGCCACAAGCCGTTCTTTCACGTCATCGAGTTCTGGCTGGAAAACCGGCTGATGATCGAGGTGGTCTCGCCGGAGATGGCCCGCGAATACGAGGATTTTCTCAAATCCGCCGCGACCTCGATGCGCAACGACCCCGAGGCGCTGCGGCTGATGCGCGCCACCCACGTCAAAGAACCGGCCTGACCGGAAACTACGGAGGAAACCATGCCGAAGATCCAGGCCGACCGGCTCGAGGAAATCGGAAAGGCGCTGTTCATCGCCGGCGGCACGCCCAAGGACGAAGCCGAACTGGTGATGCGCCACATCGTCGGCGCCAACCTGGTCGGCCACGATTCGCACGGGGTGATCCAGATTCCGACCTATATCGACCGGATCAAAGTCGGTCACATCGTGCCTGGCGCGCCCTGGGTCATCGTCAAGGAGTCCGCGAACCACACCGTCGTCGATGGGCATTGGGCGTTCGGCTACGTCGCCAACGACAGGGCGATGCGCCTGACCATCGAAAAGGCCGAGAGGGGCAATGTCGCCGCCGCCACGGTGTTCCGCCAGGGCCATATCGGCCGGCTGTCGAGCTATAGCCAGATGGCGGCGAAGGCCGGGATGATCGGCCTCGTCACCGCCGATTCCGGGCGGTCTCCCAAAGCCGTGGCGCCGTTCGGCGGGCGCGAGGCGCGGCTCGGCACCAACCCGATCACCATCGCGATCCCGTCCGACCTGGAGGGGCCGCTCTATCTCGACATGGCGACCTCCGCCGCCGCCGCCGGCAAGATTGCCGTCGCGGTCGCGCGCCATGAAGAGGTGCCGGACGGTTGGGTGATCGGCAGCGACGGAAAGCCGACCAACGACCCCCGCCAACTGCGCCAGGGCGGCGCGCTGTTGCCGATGGGCGGCCCCGACGGCGGCTACAAGGGCTATGGCCTCGCGGTGATGGTCGAGATCCTGTGCGGTCTGCTGACCGGGCTCGGCTTCGGGGTGGAGCCGAGCGGGCGGCACAATGACGGCTGCTTCATGGCCTGCTTCAAGGTCGACGCGTTTCGCCCGCTCGACGAGTTCAAGAAGGAGGTCGGCGAGTTCATTCGCTACCTCAAGGCGACCCCGCCCGCCGAGGGGTCGAGCGGCGTGCTCTACCCCGGCGAGATCGAGCACATCAAGGAGCAGGACCGGCGCAAGAACGGCATCGACGTCGAGGATTCGACCTGGGTGCGGCTGAAGCTGTTGGCCGAGGAGTACAAGCTCGTCGACCAGCTCGGCATGGGCGACGTCGAATGAGGCCCCTCAAAACGAGGCTCGCGGAATGATCGGCGCCCCTGTCAGCGACGACCGGCTCACGCTCTACGGCAGCTTTACCTCAAGCTCCAGCTACAAGCCGATGCTGTACCTGGCGTTGGCGCGGCTCCCGTTCTCGTTCCGCACCGTCAACCTCAAGATCGGCGTTCAGAAGGAGGCCGAATACCTCGCCGTCAACCGCTACGGGGTGGTGCCGTCCCTCAAGCACCACGGCCTGACGATCGTGCAGTCGAACGTCATCCTCGATTACCTGGCGCGCGTGACCGGGCATTTCGAGGGCAAGACCGAGCAGGCAAAGTGGCAGGCGCGGGAATGGCTGTCGTGGGAGGCCGACCACATCACCGCGGTCGCGCGGGTGCGCCATTCGGCCCGCTTCCGCAAGATGCATGACGAGGTCATCGCCGAGTTCCGCCCGCGCGCCGAGGCGGCGCTGTCGTTTGTCGACAAGACCGTGGCCGATCAAAAATTCCTCGTCGGGGACTATCCGACGATCGCCGATATCGGCTGCTGGGGGCGCATGGTGTTCATGGCCGAGGGCGGGTTCGAGATTTCCGACTGGCCACATCTCGAAGCCTGGGCCGCGCGGATCAAGGCGATGCCCGGTTTTGCGCTGCCCTACGATCTGATCCCGAGCAAGGATCGCGAATTCGATCCGGTTTAGTCGTCATTGCGAGGCGCCGTAGGTGCCGCGGCAATCTCGCCCGCGGATGGGACATAGCTGGCGCGAGATTGCTTCGCTACGCTCGCAATGACGTCGGGGTGCCTAATTTCACGCCGGCGACGGTGGACTTGCAGCGAACCCCCACGCATTATCCGGCGATGACCGATCGGACAATGCCGCTGCCCGACCGCCGGTTCGGCGCGCAGGATTTCAAGCTCATCGGGCTGGTCAGCGCGGCGCATTTCTTCAGCCATTTCTACCAGATGCTGTTGCCGCCGATCTTTCCGCTGCTGACCGCGGCGTTCGGCATCGGCTACGCCGAGCTCGGCTTGCTCAGCACCTTGACGAGCGCCACCTCGGGCGTGTCGCAGACGGTTGCCGGCATCCTCGTCGACCGGCTGGGCTCGGCGCGGGTGCTGGTCGGCGGCCTCGCGCTGTATTCGGCGGCGATCGCCGCGGTCGGGCTGGCGCCGAGCTTCTGGTGGCTGGTGCCGCTGGCGGTAATCGCCGGCTTTGGCAACTGCGTGTTCCACCCCGCCGACTATGCGATCATGACCGCGCGGGTGGACCCGCTGCGGCTCGGCCGTGCCTATGGCGTCCATACGCTGGCCGGCAATATCGGCTGGGTCGCGGCGCCGGTCGCGATGCTGAGCCTGACCGCGTTTTGCGGGTGGCGCACCGCGCTGATGATCCTCGGCGGCACCGGTTTCGCGTTCACCCTTTGCCTGGCATGGCAGAGCGCGGCGCTGAGCGCCCCACCGGCGGCGCCCGCACCGACCCCAAGCCGCGCCGCCGCACAGCGGGCCAGCATCTATCTGTCCCCGCCGATCCTGATGTGCTTTGCCTATTTCACCTTGCTGTCGATCGCCCAGGTCGGCTTGCAGACGTTCCTGCCCTCTGCCGTGGTCGCCGCCTTTGGGACGTCGATCGAGCAAGCCAATCTGATGCTGACGTGCTTCCTGCTGGCGTCGTCGCTCGGCATCCTGGCGGGCGGCATCCTGGCCGACCGCGTGCCCAAGCCAGGGCTGCTGATCGGCAGCGGCCTGGCGGTCTCGGCGCTGTTCAGCCTGGGGCTGGCGTTGCCGGCGCTGTCGCTGCCGGCGCTCGGCCTTTGCGCCAGCCTGTGCGGGTTTGCCTTTGGCGCGACGATCCCGGCGCGCGACCTGATCGTGCGCGGCGCGGCGCCGCCCGACGCCACCGGCAAGACGTTCGGCTTTGTCTATTCCGGGCTGGACTTGGGCGGCGCGATCGCCCCACCAATCTTCGGCCTGCTGCTCGACCATCATTTGCCGCGGCTTATCTTTGTCGTCGCCGCCGCCGGCCTGTTGACCGCGGTCGCGACGGCGGTCGTCGTCGATCCTGTCGGCCGCCGCGCCGAGCGCCCCGCCTAACCATGCCCCTGTGACCATGCCCCCTTGCCGAGGTTCCCCCAATGCCGCGCATCGCCCTGCTCGCCCTTCTCGCGCTCACCGCCTGCAGCGGCGCCGAAGGCGACCTGATCGCCAGCAATAGCCCCGACCCCAGCGGCTGGCGGCTCGCCTCGGGCAAGACGCCAACTCAGGCGGAATTCGCCGCACTTGCCGCGACCTGCCAAGGCAAGGGCGGAGCGGTCGATCCCTGCCTGACCGATCTGGGGCTGAAGCGGGCTAGGTAGAGCTTATTCCAGCAGCTCGCTCACCCGGCGGATGATGCGGTCGGGCTTGATCGGGCAGCCGGGCGGCAGCCCGACCCCGTAACCGTCGTGCCAGATCGCGTGGATGCCGAGGCGCTGCGGTCCGACCACCTCCCATTCGAGGTTGTCGCCGACCATCCAGGTCTCGTGCGGCCCCACCCCTAGCACTTCCATCGCGTGGGTATAGGCGCGCTCCTCGGGCTTGCCGAAGCCGTGCTCGCCCTCGATCTGGATGTGGTCGAAGCGATGCTCGAGCGCGAAGCGCACGACCTTGGCGCGCTGCGGCTCCCCCGCCCCGTTGGTGATCAGCGCCAGCTTGACCCCGAGCTCTTTCAGCCGGTCGAGCGTCTCATGCGCGTCGGGGAACATCGCCAGCTCCTCGTCGTGGAGCGCGTTGTAGGCGTCCGCCATCGCATCGCCGACGGATTGCGCCGGCACGGGATGCCCGGCCGCGGCGAGCGCGGCAAAGGCCTCGGCGACGATCTTGCGACGCGCCTCGTCGATGCGGTGACGCCAGTATTTGTGCCGGCCGGGATCGGCCCACAGGTCGACCGAGGCGGCCGAGACCGCCCCGGCCACCGCGTGCGCTTCGATCGGCCCCAGCCGGTCGGCGAAGGCGGCGATCGTGCGCTGCCATTGCGACTGCGCCGGCCCGAAGGCGACGAGCAAGGTGTCGTCGAGGTCGAACAGGATCGCGGGCGGCAGCTTGTGCATCAGGGCTGCAGTACGGAAAAGCGTCCTTCGAGGCTCCGCTGCGCGGAGCGCCTCAGGATGAGGAAGGTCAGCGATGGTATTTTCAATCTCACCTCATCCTGAGGTGCGACCGAAGGGAGCCTCGAAGGACGCAAAGGCTATCATCCAGCTTATGCAATCGCGACCGGTGCTTGCGGCACGGTCTGCCAGAATTCGGGGTCGTGGCCGAAAAAGATACGCGCCCCGCCCTTTTCCAGCGCCTCCAGCCGGTCGAGCGAGGCCAGCATTGCCTCGCGGTCGGCCACATGGCGCGGCAGCCGCCGCTCGCGCAGCGTCCGGCAGAAATAGCAGGCATCCGCCGCCAGTACGATGTCGCCGCTATCGAGCCGCACCTTCAGCGACTGATGCCCCCGCGTGTGCCCGTGCGTCGGCAAACACACGACCGAGCCGTCGCCGAACACGTCGTGCTCGCCATCGACCAGGCGCAATTTGTGGCCGAGATCGAAATCGCGCGGGTTGTAGCCGTGCCCGGCGGCGGTATCCGAGTCCATGCCGGCATCCCATTCGCGCCGCTGCACCAGCAACGTTGCGTTCGGAATCAGCGCATTGCCGCCGACATGGTCGAAATGGAAATGCGAGTTGATGACGAGATCGATCTTGCCCGGATCGCGGTCGATCGCTTCGAGGCGGGCGCTGACCTCCTCGCCCGGCGCGAAGCCGATGCGGAAGAGGCCGGTAAGGCGCGGGCCCAATCGCGTCGCCGGATCATGCTGGCAATCCGGGTGCAGGCCGGTATCGAACAGCGCGCGGCCCTTGGGATGCTCGATCAGGAACACCGGGACCGGCACGGTGATGTCGCCCTCGCCGCCCGCCATCAGACGGGCAAACTCGCCGGTGACCGTGCCGCAGGTAAAGGCGTAGAGCCTGAGGGTCACTGTTCATGTCCCATCAAACAACGCGCCGGGAAGCGGATTGGGAGGGCATTCTACTCGGCCGCCTGCACCATCTCGGCCGCTGACGACTGATGTCCTTTCTGGTGGAAATAATTGGCCCGGTAGAATTCCAGCACCAGGTCGCGGTAGACCGCCGGCGCGTATTTCGCCGGGTTGTCGGCGCTGACGCAACTCGGCAGGCATTCGATCGTCGCCGCCGGGTTCGGGCTGTGGAAATAGGCGATCGAATAGCGGTCGGCGCCGGTCTCGTTGATCACCCCATGCGGGGTCGACAGGAAGCGGTCGTTCGACCAGCGCCGCATGACGTTGCCGAGGTTGATCAGAAACGTGTCCTCGACGATCGGCGGAGGTAGCCACTCCCCCGACGGCAGGCGCACCGCCAGACCCGGCACGTCGGTGCGGGCCAGCGCGGTCATAAAGCTGTTGTCGGTATGCGGCGCCTGACCGAACAGATTTTCTTCATCCGCCGGCTGCGGCGGATAATGCAGGAAGCGCAAATTGGTGTGTCCTTCGTTGGCGAAGAAGGGTGCAAAGAAGTCGGCCGGCATGTCGAGCGCGGCGGCAAAGGCCGGCAGCATCCGGTCGCACATCGCGCCCAGCGCGGTAAAATACGCCGTCATGTCGGCGCGGATGTCGGGCAGCGCGGCGGGCCATTGGTTGCGGCCGCGCAACGGGACGCCGGCCTTGACGTCGGGGTGGTCGGCGCCGCGGTCGTGGCTGATGAAAAAGCTCTCGTTCCGGTTCGGCCGGGTCGCCTTGTGCACGGTCGAGGCGCCCTGCACCGAGGCATTGATTGGCAGGTAGCCGATATTGTTCTCGTTGAGGCGTAAGGCGAGTTTCTCTGCCATCGGCAGAGCATGAAATCGTCGCGAGGCGGCAAAGGCGCGATCGATCAGCGCCTCGTCGACCCCGTGACCCAGCGCATAGAAGAAGCCGATATGCTCGCAGGCATGCCGCACCGCGGGCGCGAGGCGTTCGAGCGCGCCCGGCTCGCCAGCGAAATACGGGCCGAAATCGATGACCGGGATTTGCGCCGCCGCTGCGGCAAAATCCTTGACCCCTTGTTCCTTGAACAGGTTCATGCTGCGCTCCGGCCTCTTTTTGCAACTCGGATTATAGGGCCGTAGGATGGGTTGAGTGCAACGAAACCCATCACACGACCGAAATGATGGGTATCGCTTCGCTCCACCCATCCTACGAAGGAATTCCGCAATGACCGTCGTCACCGTCGAGGAGCGCGGGCCGGTTTCGGTGATCGCGATCAACCGGCCGGAAAAGCTCAACGCGATCAATAAGGCGGTGGCGATCGAGCTGCAACGGGCGTTTGCGGCGTTCGATCGCTCGGATCAGCGGGTGGCGATCCTCACCGGCCTGGGCGGGCGGGCGTTCTCGTCGGGAGCCGACGTCACCGACCTGCCCGAATTATGGCGCTGCGTGCCGACGGTCGGGATCACCACCGACAAGCCGATCATCGCCGCGGTCGCCGGCTGGTGCATCGGCGGCGGGCTGGTGATGGCGATGATGCGCGACCTGCTGGTCGCCGCCGACAATGCCCGCTTCTCGTATCCCGAGGGCAAGGTCGGCATCACCGGCGGGATGATCGCGGGCTTGGCTGCCCGCATCCCGCACAAGGTGGCGATGGAGATGATGCTGGTCGGCGAGCCGATCAACGCGGGGCGCGCCTATGAGGTCGGGCTCGCCAACCGGGTCGTCGCCGCCGGCGGCGAAATCGACGAGGCGATGGCGATGGCGGAGAAGATCATCGACCTGGCGCCGTTGGCGCTGGCGGCGATGAAGCGGTTCGTCAACGGCGGGGTGCTGCCGAAGGGCCCGGCGGAGTTGATGGCCCGCTACGGGGCCGAGCTGGGCGCGGTCAGAAACAGCGAGGATGCCGCAGAAGGCGTGCGCGCCTTCCGCGAAAAGCGCCGGCCGCGCTACCGGGGCCAATGACCGCCGGACCGGCGGTCATTGCGACGTTCGGCGATCAGGCGGCGAAGAGCTGGTAGTTTTTCGACCGCTCGAGGCGGGCGGCTTCCTTCGCCTCGTTGTAGTTCTGCAGCGCCACGCGATCCGTCGCAGGGACATCGGCATGAGTGGTCACTGCGCAGGCGGTGGGGCAGCGGGTAATGCCCTTGGTGCGCATGAACTCGGCGACTGCGGCTTCGTACTCGTTGCGGGACATTGGGGGCCTCGTCGATTAACGCTGATTCAGCGTGCGCCCGAACTGGTTAACAACGCGTTAGAGCAAAACGTCCGATAACCCCCTAGAACCACATTAGTTTTGGCGTTCCGGTTATTATTTTCCAACCGCGAATAACCGGACATAACCGGAACCACCGGGGGGCTGGGGCCGCGTGACCCTCCATCCGCGACACCCTGCCGGTCAAAATCGATCGGATACGTGATCACCCAAGGGCGTGACAACGGGGTTCCTGACCACCTGACCCAAGGAGCACCCGTCATGGCAAAGCGCACCAAGCCCACCCCCGCCGACGCCCCCACCCCCGGGAAGCCCCCGTCGGGGAAGGCGCCCGGCGTGATCGCCGCCATAATCGACCTGCTGCGCGACGGTGGCGGCACGGTCGAGGAAATCTACGGCAAGCTCGCCGAACGCTACCCCGAGCGGGCCAGCGCCAAGGGCGGTATGCGCACCACCGTAAAAATCCAGGTGAAGCGCCTACCGGCGACCGGCAAGCTGGTCGTCAACGCGGAGGAGGTCGCGGGAAGGGGCATCGTGTACACAGCCGACCCGCTCGCGGCTGGGTAAGCCGCCAGGGGCTAACCCCACGAAAAACCCCCGTCCTTGGTTTAGGGCGGGTACTTGCTACCGGCGGTATGAGCCAAACTTTGGGCACCCCCGCAATGCGAAGGTCATCGATTAGGCCAGGAAGATCTCCACTGCCACGAGCAAAGACCGATCGCCGTTTGCTGGCATATGTACCAATCTTTCCGATGAATCGAAGGAATGCCCAGCGCCATCAGTGAGCCAAGACAGAACCTCCATATGCCGGTTCCCCAGGGGCCGAGATCAATCCATCTAGCCTGCCGGCTAGTCTGATGACGGCTCCGGCTTGATTTCTTGGTCCCGCTCTGGGTCAGGCATCGGCACTTTGAATTGTTCAAAGCGGACCACGGCGCCCAGTGCCATCCATGAGCATTCCGGAGCCATCGACGTCCCCTCCCTAAACTCCACTTGGTGCGGCTCAAAGCCCATTCGGACGGCTACATCTAAAAGCGCCCTCTTCCGGGCTGTCGCCAGCGTGTCCGAAAAGTCGCGAAAGATCTTTTCGTCTCCCGGATAAAATTGAATTCGCGCCCCCTTGTCCTTGTTGGGGTCCACTTTGTCTATCTTTTCCGATTCTACACCCGCTGTCACTTCCGCCCGAAATTCGATTGGTACGTAGGAATATCGGTTAAAACCTACGCAAAGGTAGGCATTTAATTCTTCTGGTTTTTCCTCCTCCGCCACCTCGTTTCGAGGATAATGTCCACCGAGGAGTTCAAACACCCCTCTTACCGACGCTACATAAAAAAAGTTGTCGCTCGCCTCATTTACTATACCGGCGTAAATACTAGCAATATTCCCGATGGGGTCCTTCAGGTTCTTCGTCGAAAGAACTTTATCGGTAATTTCTGCAATATATTGTGAAGCAATATTAATGTTTTCACAAGGATCTTCTAGTAGTTCGAGCATCTGTATATCGCTCAAGTGCCTATCCACAATATTTGCAAAAATTCTCTTTGCAACCGAAAGTCTGATTTGACCCACACCGTACGTAAAATTTGGTGCCGACCCAAACAGGCGTAGCCAGACTTTGCCAATTTTAAACTCGACGGCTCTTCTAAAGCCGTCTCGGGCTGATGTTTCCACGACCAAAATTGACTCAACTAACTCCCGAAAGTTTGAAAACGTATGGGTGAGCACTGGGACCATTATACATGTGAACCGCTCATTAAGAACCGTAACCCGAAAAGGGTTTCCTTCGTGATTTTCTATGCTTTTATCTATGTCCTCGTTCTTTACGTATTGAACGGTACCATATCCGCTTTCAATCAGGGCAGCGTAGCCAAGACGTTCTTCTAGACTGAGCCGTCCTTGTATTGTGTCCTTGGGAGATTCTCCGCTGAGGTGCTGCTCGGTATGATATTGTGGTAGTGTTAGATATCCTATAATGAATAGAAATACGACTACGCCTAACCATAAATCTCGTAAATAATATTTTAATATGTAAAACACTAGAGCCCATTCGCAAGTCGAGTGGCCAGAAATGTTGCTATAGCCGTAGTGACAATTCCCAGAAATGACGATCTTATACCCTGAAGCCATGATAATCTATCTGAGATTCCGGCTGTGGACAATTTGGGTAACAGATTATTCATGTATAATTTGGCAATAAGAACTCCAAGCATGCAAAAGTACCCATAAGAAAGTGCGTATAATATATATACGATTAAATATCCCCACCGATAATTGGCTAAATCGGGCCGAATCATTATGTCCCAGTAGACCAAAAACGGCCAGGCCATTAAGAGGGCCGAGAAAAAACCACTATATCGAGTAGTTATTTCAGCCTGCTCCGTTATATAGGCTAGTGTTGGGGGACTTAGACCGTTCTTATCGAAGTGCACGTAAATGTGAACTAAAATATAAAATATCGAAAAACCTACGACCAAGGGAATGAGAAGTTTAATACCCAAGGCCTCCCACCGATGGGTCGCGCGAGTAGTATCGTCGAAAAAGAAGGAGGAGAAAGAAAAATATAACTTATATGGCGTAAGGTAGTCGCTCAATTTTGTTAAGCACAGTATGCCGAATAATCCGGATAAAAAAGCTACTGGGTGGATGCTATAATTTCGTTGTTCGATAGGATCGAGGGAAGAAGAACTTTCAGGGTGGTCCCCCTGGGGGTTCTCGTCAGATGGCGGCCTGTCAATGGCTTCTGCCGGGCTTTCATTGGACCTTTGCTGCTTCGGCGAGGCTGGGGCCCATGGCACAACCGTAAGCTCAAGGGACGGCAAGGGCAATTGGAAATTGAGACCTCCAATAAGGCCTGCCCCTAGGATTGGATGTTATCTGAAAATTCGGCGCTTCGTAAATTGCGGCCTCGATATTTTTTTTCTTGGTTTATTCAAGTCGCCAAAGGAATGAGCGCTGGAGCTCCCTGACCCGGTTTATTACGTCCTGGCTAATCGGCTTTTCTCCCCTCAGCAGGCGCCCAGTGTAAGGGGCACTACGCTCAAGCAATTTGGCTAATTGATTTCGCCCTCCCACTTCCGTCGCTATATTGATCGCAACCTGCCGCCACCGTTCCTGTTCGGATTGCAGATCACGTGCTTCCTGCCTCAGCTCCTCCGCCGCCTGAGCGAGGCTGAGCGGCGATTGGTCCATAACCCGGCCGTTGCCACGTAGCGCAGCCAACGTATGGTGGGAGACATTGGCGCGACGAAGCAAAGCCGCGTCGCTGAGGCGGTAGGCCTTTAACGTCTCCTCGATATCCGCCGCCAATTTACCCCGATCTTGTCCCGCCATTGACCACTCAATGGGGTCGTCGACCTCGCCGAGGAACTCCCGCTCCTCAAGATTGTCGGCCTCTTTGCCAATCGGGATCATCGCCCAAGCGTGCACTTGTCGCCTGCGAAGCAAGCCACGATGATCGTCAGCGCCCCCCAGGAATTTCATCTCGGAATGAAGATGGTGGCGCACCAAGCTGCGGCCATAAGACTTGAGCCAATGCCACGGCACTTCTTGGCCGGGTCGTTGACGATCAAACACCGGCGGCCGATCCTTTATCAGATCGCTTGAATATCGCGACGCCGGATTGGGCTGGCGCCGTCGCCATGCCGGTAACGATAACGCGTCGGGGTCTGTGGCTGCCATCTCAAGTCTCGACTTTGCCTGAAACGACAGCAGGAAGTTGAAGGGCCAAACCCGATCGCGGCGCTCGACGGCCTGGTTGTAGCTCTTAAACCAGCCGAGCAGCGTTTGATTGGTGGCGGCATATCGGCTGGCAGCGGGCTCATCAAAATTCTGCATGCCGGTGTAGTCGACTACGTCGGGATGGCCGGCATCAAACGCGGCGATGATCGCCAGCCACAGATACTCTTCCCATAGCTCGACACCGATGCGTTTGATGCGGGCAGCCTTGTCGCTATCCGGATAAGGCGGAAGAAGATGGCCGAGCCCGTGGGCCGATGCCTTGCGGATGACCGGCCGGCCATCATCGTCGCGATCAAACAAAACATATCGTTTGGCGGAGATGGCCAGACAGTTCGTGGGGCGGAGCTTCTCCATGATGCTCTCTTGCCCAACTGGGAAATCGACCTTCTCTAACTGAAGGATTGAACCCGTCTTCACGCTGTACGGGTTAAGTTTTGCGAACCAGCCCGCACGGTTTCCACCCGCCGGATGAACTCCGGAGCGGAAAAGCCCACGGTATTGGCGATAGCCAGGCTATCGGTATCGCAGAACGCCCAATCCAAGCCTTGGTCCAGCGTGTTTCGCTCGGCGAGCGCCAACATTAACCGCGCTGCCCCGGTAATCAGCGTTGCGAGGAGGGGATGAAAACGGCGGCCGGTGCGCTCT
Source organism: Alphaproteobacteria bacterium (assembly GCA_038228485.1). GTDB lineage: Bacteria > Pseudomonadota > Alphaproteobacteria > ATCC43930 > CGMCC-115725 > DATARH01. The sequence continues at coordinate 314 of JBBRPG010000008.1, read as the reverse complement.
CGCTTGCTGGTGGTAATCTTGCGGCCGGCGCCGCGGAAATCGTAACAGGTGACAGTCTCGGATTTGTCGAGGTGCTCGACGTTCAGCTCGACAAAAATCCCATAGGCACTCCCAGGTCGCCTGCACGTCGTTGAGGCCATAGCGAACCATCTCGGCTGTGAGCGGCGGTCATAGGATTCATGTGTGGACGGCCCCCGTTGGGCAAGAGGGTTGGCGGCGCTTTGACGATCGGGTCAGGTTCATTCATGTGTCCGGCCTGTTGCGTGCGGCACCAGGCCGCTGGCCATGATGGTGTCGGTGGAGCGGGTCCTCAT
>JBBRPG010000007.1:0-44446 GCA_038228485.1 Alphaproteobacteria bacterium | reverse complement strand
GGCATGACATGCCCGAAATGCGACAAAAGTGTTTTTCTGAAAGTCACCGATGGCATTTGGGGTCTGCAGCGGCGCGTTTGGCCCGAATCAACCTGCAGCCGATGCGGAACAGTTTTGATCCCTTGAAAAGCGGGTCGGGGGAAACAGGTGACCTCGCCAGCTCGCATCCGGCGCGCACTCGGGGATAGGACGAGTTGGGCGAGAGGCATGTGCAAGTCAGGTCGAGCAGATTTTCCCGAATGCCGCTTATGCGTTGGCCCGCGGCGGCGCAAATTCCCGGCGATGGCCGCTGGCGTATCGGATCGACTTTGGGAGGTTTCTGATATCCGTGGCACCTACAAGCCGCGTCAGCCGAAGGCGGTAACAACTTAAAAGGGAGGGCCACTACCTCATGGGTTCTGACTCGAAGGCGTGGCTTAGTGTCGGCTTGTTCGTGATATTCGCTGTCGCCGTTGCCGCCATTTATATCGCATTGATGGGCGGAGTGGAGGCGACGCGTGGCACTACACCCTGGCTGGTGATCGCCATCAATGCGATTGCCGCTGGCGGCTGGTACGCCTACGTCAGCACCCTGAAATGCCGGAGTTGTGGTGTTGGCTTCATGGCTGGGGCCTGGGGGATCGGACGGAAGTGCCGCAAATGCGCGCAGCCGCTTTGATCCGAAAGCCCATCCCCAATTTCAAACTGAGACACTGAGACACCACCATTAGGACATCAGCTGCTTGTCACGGCGTAGGATTTTCTGGCTTAAAAGAAGGCCGATGGGACACCGCTTGCGCGGGTTTAGACTGAAATACCGTATCCAATGGGAAAAACATTTCGGGCTGTCGCTACGAGAATTTCGTAGGTTCATGCTTTCCAAAAAGAAGCGGCATAATCCATTCATCAAGCAGGCTTGGCGGCTTCCGTTTGTCGATCGACACGGCAGACCGCCAAGCCATCCAGTTTATCAGAAGCCCAAAAGTTCAGATTGACCCACGACCCTTCGATCGCTCCCGTTTTATATATGTGATAATGTCCTTTATCACACCTTAAGGTGGGTAGGATGACCGAGGACAAAGACATTCCATCGCCCCAGCAACCCCTCGCCGCGACACACCCGCACCTGACGGAGTTCGCCTCGTTCCTGCCCGAGCTGAACAAAGAAACTGAGCGCGGCGTGGTCTTGATCGCGACGAGCTTCATCGACGAGTTGATGCGACGCACGTTGCTCGCCTTCTTAATCGAAAGCGATACCAGCTCGTCGCTGATTGAAGGGTTCAGCGCGCCGCTTGGAAGCCTGGCGACACGAAGCGCGGCAGCCTTCGCCCTAGCGCTTATTTCGAAAAGTGAGATGAGGGAGGCCGATACCCTTCGCAAAATTCGCAATCAGTTCGCCCACCATGTCCACGTTTCTTTCGAGAGTCGGAGCATCGGCGACCTGGGCAAGAACCTGACGATGGCCGCAGAAGACTATGGCTGCGTACCCGTGGATGCGCGAGGCCGGTTCACCACAGCGGTCGTTGCCTTTATCTTACATCTAACCAGCCGGCCCCATTACGTGTCGCAGCAACGTCGACAATTTGTTGAATGGCTCTACTGAGAAATCGATGAAAGAAATCACCCCTGTCCGGGCACCCGCCGTTCCAACGCTTATAGCCGCCGTCGGCGCGTCGAGCTCAGTCTCGATGAGGTTGAGCGGATCGTGATTTAGCCCGCCGCGGACCCCACTTTTTTCACAGCAAAACGTGCTAAACCATTCGGAACACAACCCAGCAGTGTATCTCGAATGGCTTACTCGACAACTGATTTGCAGACCGCGATTGCTGCACAAACAGCAGCCGCTACGTCCCCATCGCCGCAGACACGCCTGGTAGCTGGCCCCGGCACCGGAAAATCTCGCACGATCGAGCATCGTATCGGTTGGTTACTCACTCGCGGCGTAACGCCCGACGACATCGCCGTCGTCTCCTTCACGCGAGCTTCGGCCCATGATCTGGCGCTAAGGATAGAAGAATATGGAACGCAAAATAACATTCCCGCCACCGCTGATATTAGAGTATCGACGCTTCATTCTCTCGCGTTGCGCGTCCTCCGCAGCGCCGGGCTTCTTGCCCAATATCCTGTTGATCCAATAGTTTTAAATGAGTGGGAAACAACTAATATTTTCGACTCCGAATTTTCTTATGATTCAACTTTCCGGCGCCCGCGATGTGAAGAAATACGGAGACACACGAGGCGTTTTGGCAAACTGGGGTCTACGATCCGCTAATTTTGTCCCGCCCGTTCCGCCCATAACGCCCGGCGAGCAGCAAGCATTTCAGCAATTTCATCTGACGCGCACACAGCTCTATTCCTGTGTCCTACCAGGTGAAATTATCCGGCAATGTGTTGAAGCGACCAGGGCGGGAACGCTCTCGCCAAACACTCTCGTCCATCTCGAACATCTGGTTGTAGACGAGTTTCAGGACCTTAATCCCTTAGATCAGGAGTTCGTCGACCATTTCATACAGGAGGGCGTCAATACGTTTATTTGCGGCGACGATGATCAAAGCATTTATTCGTTTCGCTTCGCAGCACCGCAGGGGATTCAAAATTTCGCTGCTCAGTACCCCAACTCAACCGATCATGCGTTACAGCATTGCTTTCGATACGGCCCGAATATTCTAAATGCAGCAGCCAGCCTCATGGCCCGATTTCCCGTACCTAACAGACTTCCTAAAACATTCATCTCCATGTATGCCAATTCGACGCCGCCTGTACCCGGAAATGTATTTCGCTGGCGGTTCACGTCGGGAGCCGAGGAGGCACGGCACATTGTTGAAGCTTGCAGACGGCTAATCGCCGCTGGGCTAGCACCGAAGGACATCCTCATTCTTCTAAGCAACAGACGGTTGGGTCAGCCTATCGAGGCTCGGTTGACCGCCGCTGGCATTGCATTTGAAGGAGTAAATAGCGTCTCGTTCAGAGATACAGACGTAGGCCGTATCGTCTTAACCTTTCTACGTATCATCTGCGACCATAATGACTACGTGGCACTCCGCGTATTATTAGGTGACTTGCCGGGTGTCGGCCTCGGTACATGCAACACCATCGCAGCACGGGCGATCACAAATAATTTGAACTATCGCTCACTCTTCTATGACGCCCTCCCGAATGGCATATTCACCGGCAGAGCCCGCAACGCTCTCGATCGCGCCCGAGCTTTTTGTGCGCAGCTGGCTCGGTGGACGCCAGACGATACGCTGGCGCAGCGGGCCGCGGAAATTTCGACCTTGCTGTTAAATACATTTGGTCAAGCCTATCAACGAGATTGGGACGCATTTTATCCGCCGTTCCCGCAAGGTATGACGTTAAAGGAATTAAGAGATGGCATATCGGCAACCACCAGCGAACAGATCGCCAATATACAGCGCGAAGTATACAAGCGGCTAGAATTGCCCGAACCGCAGGACAATTTAGGAGCGTCCGGCATTCGAATTATGACAATGCACGGCGCCAAAGGTCTGAATGCTCAGGTGGTGTTTATACCGGGACTAGAAGAGGACGTATTCCCTGGCAACAGGCGGCAACCCTACCCCGGCCTAATCTTAGAAGGCGCGCGCTTGCTATACGTTTCCATCACCCGCGCTCGCGTAGCCTGTTTTCTCTCTTTTGCCATATCAAGATTTGTAAATGGACAGCACCAGCGACAGACGGCCTCCCGGTACATCACGCATACCGGCGGAGTTTTTCAGAATAATACCACGGGGCTCAATGTCGCGGAGGCAACCGCCATTTTTACCGCATCTCAAAATCTGTAGCTGACGTTCTTCTTGGTTTCGGGTTGCATCTGGCTGATGCTGTCGGCGATCGGAGGCGGCTTGCCAAGCATGACAAGCTCGCCGCGGTGCCGTGACAGCACGATCTCGGTTGTGGCGCGCTGTTGCCCGGTCTGATCCTCCAAAAGCCGAGTTTGTATCTGGCCTTCGATGTAGACCTTTGATCCCTTGTGCAGATACCTAAAGGCCACCTCGGCGAGCTGCTGGTTGAAGATCGCGATGTGGTGCCATTCGGTACGCTCGCGGCGCACGCCGGTTTTTTGATCGACCCAGTTTTCGGTTGTTAGAAGGCTGAACGAAACGACGATCTCCCCGACCGCCTGCGCCGCATGTTCGACGGACTGTGCATTGGCCATTGTAGGATCGCACCCGAGATGGCCGATCAAGATCACCTTGTTGATGTTGCCGGCCATGCTGCATGCTTCTCGAATTTAGTTGGTTCGGCACCACTGAGCGTGATCATTCACGCGGCAGGAATTCAGTAAAATCGGGCTGCGCCTCAAGCAGCGTATCCTCGTCCACATTAAATTCTTCACCTTCCCTGTCTCTGAATTTTAACAGCTTGTCGAAATCGGCCGGCTGGTAACCGCTGGCTTCCGATCGGCCTGCATCCTCAATTCCGTGGCGGTGCGCGGCCGTTTCGGAATGCCGTGTTTGCTAAGTAATACCGCGGCGATCTCCCCTGCACCGGACCACTGCCGCGGGCGGATGTCTAAGTCACGGCATAATTGCCGAAGGTTCGTCATCATCTCTACCAGATGGCGACACTCCAATCTGCAATAGCCGATGATCTTGGGCGTTACTTTTCCGAACGTATTCCGAAGTTCCTTGGCGCTTGCAATTAATCGCCGCTCTTCCTCGGTACCCGTTTTCCAGTTATCGATCGCCTTGGCAAAAGAGCATTGGAAAAAACCGAATGTTTCGTAGACCGTTCGGTATGAGCCTTTTACGACGGGACGGCGCTTACCCTTCTCTACGGGTACACTACTATTGACCCGGCCGATTCTCAGGTATTTGCCGGGCATGTATTGGATTGCGTAATCTCGCCAGTATTCAGGACTAATACCGCCATGCCGGTTATGGTAGGGATCGTATATGCGTCGCAGCACCGGGAACGGGAGATCACGCAGTATTTGTGTTGCATCATAACCGAGGCCGAAGGCGACCAGATCAGCGTCTTTGGGCAGCCCGAGAATAAATTCAAAACATTCTATAGTAGTCAGGCGACGGCCCGTTTTGAGTATAAATTCTTGCTCCGCCGAAACAGCCATCATCAAGTTGTAGTCCTGTCGTCCGAACGCATCCGTACCGCCGCCTTCCCCGTCGATCGCCATGAACGGGCGGGGCGGTTTTCGGGCGCGGGCATTTCGTTTCCGTTCCGCTTCCCGTTCGATTTGTTCGGGAGTTTGTTGCTGGCGAAGCTTCTGCATGCGGCCCGCGCCCGCTTACGCCGCGCCTCAACAGCAGCCGCGTGTTCCGGACCGAGCGCGGCCAGCAATGTAGCGATGTGCGCTGCCGCAACATCGCGATCGGCGGGCTCGGTGGGCGGGTTTTGCCGCTGCTCGCTCATCCTGCCCGCCGGTGGCGAAAACCCGCCCGCGTCGCGTAATACAAGCGCCAGCTCGCACTGCGATGCCTGACGCTCGTGCCAAATGGATCGGGAACGTCCGGCGGAACGCCCTCCGGATATCGCGCTTCCACTTCAAGCTCTTGGGCTTTATCCGCGAGCGGTAAGCTGTCGAAAATGCGCCGCTCAGGTTGATTGAGCTGGCTTCGGTATTCGCCGATCGCTTCCAACAATGGGATTTGCCGCAACGCGCGCCGAGCGGTCGCCGCCTGCCGCATTGCCCGCTGCCGCGCCTCAGAGTTCTTCGCGCGGTCGGCTCGGCCCTTGGCCAAGTTCGCGCGTCGGCTCAACTCGGTCCGCCGCTGCCGAGCATAGGAGGGAGTTCCAAAGCGGTACGGACTGCGGCGACGACGCGCCATGCTACCCGCCCTGTACGGCAAACGTGCGCACGACCTTCGCCGGAATCGGCCGTCCCTTAGCGCCGAGGAGGCTGCGGAGCGCTTGTCGTAACGTTCGCCGCGCGGCACGGAGACGGCGTAGCCGATCGTTGAACTCCTCGAGGCGGTGGCGCTGACCGACCGTCAGCCGGTAGCTCGGCATCGCCGCGCGGATCGCCGCGGCCTGCCTCTCAATCTTAGGCACGTCGCGCGACAGCACTTCCGCCCATACCCGGCGAAAGATCGGCAACCTCGGATCATCAGGGCTGCGCTCGAAATACCACCGGCCGTTTTCAACGTCGCGGCGCAGCCCTGCGGCCTCACGGTCGAGCGCGCACGCTTCGGCCTTCATCTCCCTACGCCGTGCCGCGATCTCATGCAGCACGGGCCGGGTGCGCTGGACGCAGACGGCGGCAAGACGACGATCAACCTCGGCGGCCTCGCGCCCGATCTCATCAATTGCTACCGCGAAACCGCCCGCGATCAGCTCGGCCAGCGGCGCCGGTGCAAGACGGGCCGCGGCGCGGGCAGCGGTCATCGCAACGCGGCAGGCTAGTGCTTCATCGCCAGCCGCGTCGAAAACGAGCGATGCCAGCGCCTCGGCAAGTCGCTTTTCGGGGATGCCGGCAGCCTGTTTGTACCAGCGCGACGCGCTGCCTATCGGATAGCGCGGCCCAATAGTGTCGCCGATGAGATCGAGGATATCGCGCTCGGCATAGCCATTGAAGGGCCGCACGGTCCCACTGGAGCCGCGGTCCAACGCGACATAGCCGCTCGTCGGTATCGGCGCGGCATTGCGCGCCGCAGCGCAGATTGCGGTGGCCGCGTCGTTGCCTGCGCGCGCACTATCCGCTATATTGACACACGTATCGCTCATGGATTCCTGTCCGTTGGGTGATTGCGACAAGTGAGGGGCCGCGAACCCCTCGCGCGAGATAGGAGCCGCTCCGGATTGCCGTCCGGGCGGCTCTTTCGTTTTGGCGATAGGCAGAGCTGAGCTTGGTCACTGGGCGCGGGCCGCTTGCGGCTGTACCTCAGCCCCGGCCGAATGATGGGCGATCAGCGCCTCGATCGCCTCGGTAGCAAGCCAGCATAGCGCCATGCCACGCTCAGCGGCGAGGCGATGGAGCTCCGCCCAATGTTCTGGGGCCAGATACGCGTCCACGCCGATCCTCCCGCGCCGCGAGCGCGTGTAGCTTCTGCCGCTGCCCGCCGGATGCGCCACGTTCATAGTGATCCCCGCAGGTTGAACACTCAGAGCCGGCACGATACCGCGCTCAAGAGACGTTCTCAAATACTTTTGTAGTGATGACCAAGAATATTTTCTATAATCGCGACATAATGGCTTCTTTTCTTCAATATAATGATCATTTTTTATGACCATTATGGTGACCATCGTGATGATAGTTCTGACAATCATTCTGACAATCATTCTGACAATCATTCAGGCAATCATTCTGACAATCATTCTGGCAATCATTGTGATGATGATTGTTCTTGGTGAGCCACGCGGCCTGATGGCCGCAATCAGGCGGAGGAACGAATGCAAGTTATGATAGGGGACGAATATCGCGCGATCCGTGAGGCCCTCGGCCTCTCCCGGCCGGACTTAGCCGCATTAATTGGCGGCAGCCGCGACGGATCGCTCATTAAGAAGCGCGAAACCGAGGGGGTTGCTATCACCGCCGCGGCCAAGGCCGAAATCCTCGCGCTCAAGAACGCTCGCGAGGCCGGCCGGCCCCTTCCCGACGCTGCGGCGGACGCGGTCCGAGCAAAACGCAGCGTCGCGGCTTCGCAGCCCACCGCAACGCCGCTACACGCGGCCCGGCGCCGCCTCGGGATCAGCCAGGATAAGATGATTGACCAGCTCGGCGAAGCCGGCGAGTGCGAGCCACCGGCCCGCAGCTCCTATCAGGCTTGGGAAAGCGGCAGGCGTCCGACGCCGCAATGGGTGCTCGACGCTTCCGCCGATCTCGAAAAGCACGGCCTGTTTGAGGAGCCTCAGGCGGCCTCTACGGCCTCGGGTTGGCGTGACTTGACAGTAGGCGCGGCGATCATCGGTGCGATCGGCGGCTTGGCGTGGCTGGCGACGCGAGCGGTAAAGGCCGCATAGACCGTATGGGGCGCGGTGAGTCGGACAATAAGCCACGCGGCCGTTGCGATGCTGCTGAAGAACGAAGCGCCGCCCTCGTCACGCGAAGAGTAATTCTGTAGAATAGCGTCGCCCTTCAGCAAGGGCGCACCGGAGCAAGCGTTGGCGCGCTCGCCCCGGCACTTGATCAACGATGCGATTGGAGCGCACCGTGACCCTCACGATACCTGGCTACAAACCTGCCGGTCGTCAATCGGCTCTGTGCCCTGGCACAATTACCTTCCCGAGCCATACGGAAGACCGGAGGCTCGCGCATGCACGCCCATGACACGAACTACACGGTCATCAAAAACGGCATTGTCGCGGTGAGCGGCACCGGGCCGGCGATCCGCGTTGATGGCAATCGGCTGGTCATTCGCGATGGCCCGCGAGAAACACGGCCGCTGTCGCTGACCAGGGCGGAAGCCGTCCGGAAGCTCCGGCACGTCATCGTGTGCGGTCAGGCCGGCGGCTTTGTGACCTTTGACGCGTTGCGCTGGTTACGCGATACGGACGTTGCGTTTTCGCAGCTCGATTGGAACGGGGCCGTCGTCATCGCCACCGGGCCGCGCGGCCCCGATCAGCCCGATCTCCGTCGGGCGCAAGCGCTCGTTTGCAGCGGAATGATCCCGAAGGTCGCCGACGCTATCGCCTGCGAAATCCTCCGCGTCAAACTTCGCGGGCAAGCCGACGTCGCGGGTCTTTTGGGCTTCGCGGATGAGAGCACGGCGATCAGGAGCCTCGCCCAGACGATAGCGCGCGAGGGCGATGGAAAGCGGGCGCTGTCGCTCGAAGCCGAGGCAGCATGGATTTACTGGAACCTGTGGGAGCGGATGCCTGTGCGGTTCGCGCGCCGCAATCCCCAGCGGCTCGGACCAAATGGCCGATGGCGTCCGGGTCGGCCCGATCCCTGGCTGACGTTCGGGTCCAGAACCTCGCTGTTGAGCGGCAAGCCATCCCGAGCGACGACACCCGGAAATTGTCTAATCAATTACCTTTACGCCATTCTCGAATCCGAGATGACAATCGCCCTACTCGCGCGCGGGCTCAATCCCGGCATCGGGATGTTTCATGCCGATATCGATGGCCGATCGTCGCTCGCTCTCGACGCGATCGAGGCGGTGCGCCCCTACGTTGAATATTGGTTGTTCGCCTATCTCCAAGCCTCTGCGTTTGCGAACCGCGACTTCAATGAGCTTCCCGATGGCGAGGTTCGGCTGTCGCATCCGCTCAACGCGCATCTCGCGCACACGGCAGCCCTGTGGCGAGAGGCATGCGAACCGGTTGCCGAATGGTTGGCGCGGAACTTTGAACGCGTGTCTGGCGCGGTTTCGATCCGCGCCGCGCTGGCGCCGTCGGCTGGGTCGCCCTCACGTGTAGCGATAGAGTCGCAGGCCTTGATTCAGACGCTCACGCCGCCGCTGCCGGCCTTTATATCGGCGACGGGCGAGCGCCGGATATCGGCCCCGTCGGTGTTGAGGCAACGCGCTGGCGTCAGGGAAGAGCCTGTACCGGCGATATGCTGGGAATGCGGCCGGTCCCTTTCACCGCATCGCCGGGCCTTTTGCCGCGACGAATGCGAACACGAATATCGTCATGCGATGCCGAAGCGGCGCCCTGTCGTTGAGGCTGCCGTGTCGGTGGCGCGCGAACGGCAGCGAGTGGCGGTGCCGGCCGCTCGGCAGCCGGTAAAGCCGCTGCCCAGGCCCGATCGCAAGGCGTTGCGCCGCTGGTACGCGGAGGAATTACAGCCGAGGCTTTCACGGCTTCGGCCCGCAGAGATCGCCGCAAGCGCGGCTGTGGGCCGGAGCTACGCCTATTACATTGTTGCCGGAACGCGCATTCCAAACGCGCGCCACTACCCGAGCCTTGCCGCCCTCGTCGGTGTTGAGTTGCCACGGAACTTTGCCGCAGTCGTGTCTATGACCGCTATACCGGGGCAATCCGGCCGCTCCGCCAGCGTTGCTCATGCTTCCGCATAGCGCCAGAAGGAGCCGTTCGTGGGAGCGTGACAGGTATGACGTTCGATACCAAACCTAGGGTTTTCAGGCCGCGAAGCTCGATGACAGTCTCCGCCGCACTGCCTGAAGCGCGGCCAGAGTGCCTCCTCATCTGCCCGATGAGCGGTGAAGGATTGCCCCTCTAGGTGCTCGCTCCGCGAGCGGCCACGGCCGTCAAGGTTGCGGTCGCCGCAGGTGCTGGCGTTTTAGCACTTGGAGCGCTCCCGCGGCTTTGGCGAGCGCGACCTCCACTGCGTGAACGTCGGCGGAGAGGGCCAGCTCCGCACGCCCGCTCATCGCCAGCACGGCGGCCAGTACCGCATTGGACTCTCGTGCCAGACAGATCAGATGGTAGCCGCTCGGGCCTGCTGCGCCGCTCATCCAATTACGTGCGGTGCGATCGGATGTGCCCGTCCAGCGCATGATCATTTTGGTAGCCGCACGGGTGCCGCCAAGTTCGCTGCGGAGCGCCTCTCGAATTTGGAGAAGATAGTCGCCTTCGGTTGGCCTTACGCCGGCTCCCGGAACTTTACTGCCGCTTTTGGGAAACATGTTTCCGCCGCTTCCGAGTTAGAGAATGGAAGCGCGGTTTTGCGCCGCTCGGCGTGTGCAGCTAATGGTCATCAAGTGGGGCGAGCCTGACAGTGGACAAGCACCGCCATCCAAGGTGCGGGCGGCGCAATACGTCCGTATGTCGACAGAGCATCAGCAATACTCGACTGACAATCAGTTTGAGGCTATCGCCCGCTATGCTAATCAGCGCGCCTACGAGATTATCCGGACGTATGCCGACGAAGGAAAAAGCGGCCTCAATCTTGAAGGCCGGCCGGCGCTGCGGCAGCTGCTCAGCGACATCGAACAGGGGCGCGCCGACTACAAGGCCGTTCTCGTCTACGATGTCAGCCGCCTCGGCCGCTTTCAGGACCCCGACGAAGCAGCCAGCCATGAGCTGCGCTGCCGGCGCGCGGGTGTAGCGGTCCATTATTGCGCCGAGCAGTTCGAGAACGACGGAAGTATCGGTTCGTCGATCATCAAGACCGTCAAGCGGGCCATGGCCGGCGAGTACAGCCGTGAGCTCTCCGTCAAGGTTTTTGCCGGACAAGCGAACCTGATCCGCCTGGGGTTCCGGCAGGGCGGCGCGCCGGGGTTCGGTCTCCGGCGCTGTCTTGTTGATCAACACGGCTCGCCGAAGGGCGAGCTCGGGCGCGGCGAGCAAAAGAGCATCGCCACGGATCGCGTTGTGCTCGTGCCGGGACCGGCCGGGGAGGTAAAGGTCGTGCAGGAAATTTACCGACTCTTTGTCAATCAAGGCCGCAGCGAGCGGGAGATCGCTGACTACCTCAACGAAGAGGGCGTGAGCACCGATCTGGACCGTCCCTGGACACGCGGCACCGTCCATAAGTTGCTCATCAACGAAAAATATATCGGCAACAACGTCTGGGCACAGACATCCTTCAAGTTGAAGCAGCGGCATGTCCGCAATTCGCCGCAGGAATGGGTCCGCGCCGACGATGCGTTTGCACCGGTCGTTGACAAGACCGTCTTCGAGCGCGCAGCGGCGATCATCGCCGCCCGTTCCGAGCGCCTTACGAACGATCAGATGCTCGACCGCCTACGGACCATCCTAGCCGGCCACGGGATACTGTCGGGCCTGATCATTGATGAAGTCGATGGCGCTCCATCGAGCGGCGCCTACCGATCCAGGTTCGGCAGCTTGCTGCGGGCGTATGCCCTTGTCGGCTTCGTGCCCAGGCAGGACTATCGCTACCTTGAGATAAATCGGAAGTTGCGGCAGCTGCATCCGGCGGTGGTCGCTCAAGCGATCACCGGTATCGAAGCTGGCGGTGGAAATGTCCGGCAGGACCCTGCCACAGACCTCCTCACGATAAACAACGAATTCACTGCCTCTATTGTCATCGTTCGATGCCTTCAGACTTCGGCAGGATCGTTGCGGTGGAAACTCCGGCTAGACACGGCTTTAAAGCCCGATGTGACAGTCGCCATCCGGATGGATACCGGCAATATCGGCACCCACGATTACTACCTGTTGCCTCGGCTCGACATGCGGGAGGCCGTGCTCCGATTGGCCGAGTACAATGGCCTCTCGCTGGATGCCTACCGCTTCGAAACCCTCGACGCGTTCTACCGAATGGCGGCGCGCCAGTCTTGGCCGGTGGCCGCATGAGCGCCGCCCGACCAGCTCAGCGGATCGAATGGGTCCCGCTCGACCGGATTACCGTCGTGAACCCGCGCATTCGCAACAAGCGAGGCTTCAAGGAGATCGTGGAGAATATCGCCCAAATCGGCCTCAAGCGGCCAATCACCGTGACCCGGCGTATTGAGGCCGGCGGCCCCTTTTATGATCTTGTCTGCGGGCAGGGACGGCTGGAAGCGTATCAGGCTTTAGGCCAGAGCGAGATCCCGGCGCTGGTCGTGTCCGCGGATCCGGAAGATTGCCTGATCGCGAGCCTGGTCGAGAATTGCGCACGCCGGCAACACAGCGCCTTCGACTTGCTTCAGGACATTAGCGGCATGCGCGAGCGTGGGTACTCCGCCGCCCAGATCGCCCGCAAGACCGGGCTGTCAACCGAATATGTTCACGGCGTCGCGCGACTGATTGAAAAGGGCGAACAGCGCCTGCTACGGTCCGTGGAATCGCGGACCCTTCCGATCAGTGTCGCCGTCGAGATCGCCGAGGCCGAAGACCATCAGGTTCAACGTGCTCTTCAGGTGGCATACGAGACGGGCTTGTTGCGCGGCAGGAAACTGCTCGCGGCGAAACGTTTGGTCGAAGCACGCCGCCGTCGTGGTAAAGGACTGAGAACCAATGAAGCGCGGTCGTCCTCAGAGAAGGTCAGTTCTGCTGCGCTCGTCCGCGCCTATCAGGAAGACGCCGAACGCAAGCGCGACATGATCCGCCGCGCCAACGCCTCCAAGGACCGGTTGATGCTCATAACGGAGGGAATGCGGCGTCTCTCGCGCGATGCACGGTTTGTGGCACTGCTTAAGGCGGAGGGCCTCGACACTATGCCGGAGAATATCGCGGTCCGACTGACCGGCGCGACATCGGCATGAACGCGCGCCGTCCAACCATCCCCGTAAAGCTCGGCTTCGAGGAGACGAGCATCCGGATACCCATTGCCGCGATAACACCGCTCCGGGAGATTTCCGCTGCGACCCGCAAGTCGGTCAAATACGCGCAGATCGCCGCCTCAATTGCGGAGGTTGGGATCATCGAGCCACCGGCGGTCGCGCGGGACGCGCAAGATCGCGATCGCTTTCATCTGCTCGACGGGCATTTGCGCGTCGAGATCCTTCGCGAACGTGGAGAAACCGAGGTCGTTTGCCTGATATCGGTCGATGACGAAGCCTACACGTACAATAAACGCATCAGTCGGATGGCGACAATTCAGGAACACAAGATGATCCTGAATGCGATCAAGAAAGGGGCCTCGGAGGAGCGGCTGGCGCGCGCCCTCAACGTCAACATCGGCAACATCCGAATGAAGCGAAATCTTTTGATCGGCATTTGCGCCGAGGTGGCCGACCTTCTACGCGACAAGCATGTGCCGCTGAACGTCTTTACCGAACTGCGTTTCCTTAAGCCGATCCGACAGATCGAGGCGGCGCAGGCGATGATCACAATGAATCGGTACTCATTAAATTACGCCAAGTCGCTTGTAGCTGCGACGCCGGTGGATCAGCTGGTGGAGGGCAAAGAGCGACGGCAGCGCGGCTTATCCGAAGAGCAGGTCGCGACGATGCAGCGCGAGTCAGAGAACCTCGATCGCGAACTGAAGCTCATTGAACAGGGCTACGGATCGGATCACCTCGATCTCGTTCTAGCCATCGGGTACGTCTCCCGTCTGCTTGGTAACGCGCACGTCGTTCGACATCTGGCGCAACACTATGCCGACATTTTGGCTGAATTCCAGAAGATCGCCGATCTACAAGCGGCGGCTTGACTAAGGCCTGCATACGTGGGCTGACCCTACCCCTTAGCCTGAAGGATTCCCGCTTAGAGCAATCGCCGATCGCCTCAACTCATCGCTGCGGACGGACGGGCACACTCCCTGGACGCTGCGCCGGATCACGGCCTATCGTGCCGCGGTCTAGCCGGCATGAACCTCGCAGAATGAGTGACGCACCAAGTGGTTTTGTTTTCCACTGCACCACTTCTACCCATGGTGGCGCACGGACGCTCTCCCTGGGGGGCCGGGCTTGACCCGGCCATCCACGCCTTAATTTCCTGAGTTGCGTCGCCAGCAAAGACGTGCATGCCCGGATCAATTCCGGGCAAGGACAGTGGAATTTACCTGACCTCGACCAGTTCGATCGCCTCCTTGCTCGGGCCTTCAATCATCGCCGCGCGGGTGTCGCCGAGCGTGTAGGGCGCGCGGAGGAACTTGACGCCCTCGCCCTTCAATTTGTCGACCCACGCGTCGAGGTCGCCGACGCTGAGCCCGATATGGTCCTGCAGCTGGCCCAGCGGGCTGACCAGCGGCTTGTCGCCCTGGTTGGCGTACCAGATCAGCGACACGTCGCCGAACTCCACCCCGGCGCGCGGGGTGCGGAACATGCCCTCCTGCTTTAGCGCCGGCCAGGTGCGGTCGGGGTGGCGCGGCACCTTGCAGTTGTCCTCGGTGAGCGAGGTGCCGTCATAGCCGGGGCGCAGCGGCGCGTTGAGGTGCCGCTGGTACCAGATGAGCGCGCAGAACGGGTCTTCCTGCCACATATGGATGTGGTTGAACCGCTCCTGCCCGTGATTGCCGGCGATCTCGATCAGCGTGTCTTCGGTCGCCTTCATATAGGCAAAGCCGCCGACCCGGGTCGGCTCGATGTGCTGGGCCTTGGCCTCGGCGATTTGCGCCTTGGTGCGGCCGAGCGTGTTGCCGATATTGGGCCAGGTGTCGCTGGAGACGAAGACCTCGCCGCCGGTTTCCTCGGTGTAGAGCGGCTGCATCTTTACTCCGGGCCGGGTCTTGAATTCGGCGACGGTCTTTTGCGTATCGGGCACATGCCAGCCGAAATGCCAGATCGCGCTTTGCGGCTGCTGCGGCGCCGGCTTGTCGACCTTGTTGAACAGCACCATCACGTCGTTGTCGGAATGGAGCGCCGGATAGCCGGCCCATTCGCCCTTCGAGGTGCAGCCGAACTGCCGTGTGTACCAGCCGATCGCGGCATCGGGATCGACCACGTTGAGCATGATGTGATGAAAGCCGGGGGTCGGCAGCATGGCGGTCTCTCCTGCGATTTTGCCGAGAGATTAGCACGCTGCCGGTACGGGTGGCATCGCTTGACAGCGGATGGCAACGGATTAGCTTCACGTCATGGACGTCCACTTGACCTCTGAGCAGGAAGCCCGGCTCGCCGAGCTCGCGGCGCGAGAAGGCTGCGCCCCCGATCGATTGGCGGCCCAGGCGATCGCTCGCTATCTCGACGAGGAAGCCCGCTTTGCCGAGGCGGTACGGCTTGGCATAAAGGCGGCGGAAAGCGGCGATTTTGTCGCCCCCGACCAAGCTTGGGCGCGGATCGAGCGCATCTTGACATCCTGATGCTGGTGCGATGGACCGAGCCCGCGGTTCAGGATCTCGAAAGCATCGCCCGATATATCAAGCGGGATAACCCCACCGCCGCACTGCGTGTGACACGGGCGCTATACGATCGCGCGATGTCGCTGGAGACATTTCCCAATCTTGGACGAGCCGGTCGTATTGCCGGTACACGTGAGATTACGATGGCGCCGTACGTAATTGTCTATCGGGTCGTCCAAGCCGTCGAAATCCTGCGCATCTATCACGGTGCGCAGAATTGGCCCTGAGCTACTCCACCACGATCCGCGGCGGCGCCCGCCGCATCCCGTCGCCGGAGACCTTCTCCCACACCTGCGCGGCGATCTCGCGGAACAGTTGGGCGTGCGCCGAGCCGGGGTCGGACATGGTGATCGGCCGCCCCTCGTCCGAGGTTTCGCGGATCGCCAGGTCGAGCGGCACCTCGCCGAGAAAGTCGCAGCCCAGGCGCTCGGCCTCGCGCCGGGCGCCGCCGTGGCTGAAGACCTCGCTGCGCTCGCCGCAATGCGGGCACAGGAAATAGCTCATGTTCTCGATGATGCCGAGCACCGGCACGTCGACCTTCTGAAACATGGTGAGGCCCCGGCGCGCGTCGATCAGCGCAATGTCCTGCGGGGTCGAGACGATGACCGCGCCGGCGAGCGGCACCTGCTGCGCCATCGTCAGCTGCGCGTCGCCGGTGCCGGGCGGCAGGTCGACGACCATGATGTCGAGCGGCGCCCAGGCGACGTCGCGGAGCATCTGGTTGAGTGCGCTCATCACCATCGGCCCGCGCCAGATCATCGCGGTGTCCTCGGGCACGAGAAACCCTATCGACATGCATTTGATGCCGTAATTCTCCATCGGCAGCAGGGTCTTGCCGTCCAGCATTGTCGGCTTGCCGGAGATCCCCAGCATCCGCGGCATCGAGGGGCCGTAGATGTCGGCATCGAGCACCCCGACCTTGAGGCCGATCGCCTTGAGTGCCAGCGCCAAATTGACGGCGACAGTCGATTTGCCCACCCCGCCCTTGCCCGAGGCGACGGCGATGATCGCGCCCACCCCCGGCACCGCGCCGCGCCGCGAGGCCTGGGCCGCGCCGGCGCCGGGCCCCGGGGCCTGCTCCGGAGCATGTCCATGCGGGTGGGCATGCCCGTGCGGCGGCGGCCGCTGCGGCTGGCCGCGTCCCTGCGCCTCGGCGGTCAGCACCGCGGTCACCGACAGCACCCCCGGCAGCGCCTCTACCGCCTGCTCGGCCGCCTTGCGCAGCGGCTCCAGGCGCGGCCCGCGCTCCGGCTCGACCTCGATGGCAAAGCCGACATTGCCGTCGCGGACGACAATCCCCGAGACCATGTTCAGCGCGACGATGTCGGCACCCTTGTCGGGGTCGCGCACCTGCCCCAGCGCGTCGAGAATCTGTCGCTCGGTGACGGCGGCCATCGGGTTCTCCTGCTGGCGGGGCGAAACTGGGCATGTAAGCAAGTGGGCGACACTTGACAACATCTGCGCACACGCCCTCTATCGCTGCCGATCCGCCGACCACGGTCTCGGAAGGGCTTCTGCGCGATGATTTGGCGCGATGATTTGAATGAGTGACCGCGGCGGCCCCTGGGGCTCCGGGCCTCGCGGCGGCGGAAGTGGCGGCGGCCCCTGGGGCGGCGGTCGCGGCGGCGGAAGCGGTGGTGGCGGCGGCAATGGCGGCGGCCCGCCGCCGCGCGGTCCTGGCTCCCAGCCGCCCAATTTCGAGGAAATGCTCCGCCGCGGTCAGGACCGGTTTCGCCGGCTGCTGCCGGGCGGACACGGCACCGGGATCGTCATCGCGATCGTCGCCGTCGCCGTGCTGTGGCTGGCGAGCGGGTTCTACCGGGTGCAGCCCGACGAGGTCGGCGTGGTGCTGCGCTTCGGCGCCTATAACCGCAAGACCGAACCGGGTCTCAACTACCATCTGCCGGCGCCGATCGAATCGGCGCTGACCCCGAGCGTCACCCGGGTCAACCGCACCGAGATCGGCTATCGCAGCGGCGAGGCGCCGAGCACGCGCACCGGCAGCCTGCAGCAGCCGCAGGAAGCGCTGATGCTGACCGGCGACGAGAACATCGTCGACATCAATTTCAGCGTGTTCTGGGTGATCAAGGATGCGCAGCGCTATCTGTTCAACATCCGCGCCCCCGAAGCGACGGTGAAATCGGCGGCCGAAAGCGCGATGCGCGAGATCGTCGGCGAAACCCAGATCGCCCAGGCGCTCGCCGAAGGGCGCGGCAAGATCGAGACCGAGACCTCGCACCTGTTGCAATCGATCCTCGATTCCTACGGCGCCGGTATCGAAGTCACCCAGGTGCAGCTGGCCAAGGTCGATCCGCCGGCGCCGGTGATCGACGCGTTCCGCGACGTCCAGCGCGCCCTTGCCGACCGCGAGCGGCTGCGCAACGAGGCGGAGGCCTACCGTAACGACATCCTGCCCAAGGCGCGCGGCGCCGGGACCCAGACTCGCCAGGACGCCGACGCCTACCGTTCCGAGATCGTCGCCCGCTCGCAGGGTGACGCCGACCGCTTCAGCGCCGTCTACAAGGCCTACAAGGCGTCGGAGGATGTCACCGCGCTGCGGCTCTATATCGAGACGGTCGAAGAGATTTTGAAAAGCGGCAATAAGATCATCATCGACAAGTCGGTCGGGGGCCAGAACGGCGTGCTGCCCTATCTGCCGCTGCCGAGCCTGCCCGGCGTCACGCCGCCGGCCGCGGCGCAATCGCCCGCGGGCACGGGGTCGAAATGAACAGCCGGCGTCTGCTGATCGTCCTCGCCATTATCCTGGTCGCGGCCGGGGTGCTGATGGAAAGCTCGCTGTTCATCGTCGACCAGACCGAGTCGGCGCTGGTGCTGCAGTTCGGCCAACCGCGGCGCGAGGTCCGCACCCCCGGCCTGTGGGTCAAGCGGCCCTTTGTCGAGAATGTCGTGCTGTACGACAACCGCGTGCTCGATTTCGAACCGCCGCACGAAGAGATCATCGTCTCCGATCAGAAGCGCCTGGTCGTCGATTCCTATACCCGCTACCGCATCATCAATCCGCTTCTGTTCTATCAGACGGTCGGCTCGGAGGCCGGGGTGCGGGCGCGGCTGGCGGCGCTGGTCAGCGGCAGCCTGCGCCGGGTGCTCGGCAATGTGACCCTGTCCGACATCCTGTCGGTCAAGCGCGCCGCGATCATGCGCCAGATCCGCGACGAGGTCGCCGCCGAGGCCAAGGGATTCGGCATCGAGCTCGTCGATGTCCGGCTTCGCCGCGCCGATCTGCCGGAGGAGAACAGCCAGGCGGTTTATGCTCGCATGGTATCCGAGCGCGAGCAGCAGGCGCGGCAGTATCGCGGCGAGGGCGCCGAGGCGGCGCAGACCGTGCGCGCCAATGCCGAGCGCGAGCGCACCGTGATCCTCGCCGAGGCGCAGCGCGACGGCCAGCGCGTGCGCGGCGACGGCGACGCCCAGGCGGTGAAGATCTACGCCGACGCGTTCGGCCAGGACAAAGAGTTCTTCGCCTTCTACCGCTCGCTGCAGGCCTATCGGACCTCGCTCAACGGCCACGACACCTCGTTCGTGCTGAGCCCCGACAGCTTCTTCTTCCGCTATTTCAATGCGTTGCCGGGGAAGAGCGGCGCGGCGGCGGCACCCGCCACACCGGCGCGCTGACCTGCCCGCCTGCCGATGCGGGATTTCCTGACGGCGCTCGCCCTGATCTTGGTGATCGAGGGCATGGTCTACGCCTTGCTCCCCGATACGATGAAGCGGCTGGCCGTGCGGGCGATGACGGTGCCGCCGCAGACCCTGCGGATCGGCGGGCTGGTGGTCGCCTGCCTCGGCGTGGCCCTGGTTTGGGCCTTGCGGCGATAGGGCGGGTTACGAAGCACGCGCGACAGCAATGCAGTCGCGACGCGAAGGCATCTGGCTTGCGGCGCGCTTCTCCCGTATCCTCGGCGGCCTGCGAGGCGCGCGGAGCGCGGCGCCCGATGCGCCCGGCCTTGCTCGTCGTATTGAGGGAGTTGCGGACGGTGTCGCTGTTTTCATCGAGCCTGCGGCGTTCGGCTGTGGCGATGCTCGCCACGCTGCTCTTGGTCGTTCCCGCCGAGCTGGCGGCGGCGCGGCCGGCGCCCGACGGCTTTGCCGATCTGGCGGCAAAGCTGCTGCCGTCGGTCGTCAACATCTCGACCACCCAGACGCTGAAACCCGAACAGAAGAAGGAGCGTGGCGCCCCGGAGCTGCCGCAATTCCCGCCGGGCTCGCCGTTCGAGGAGTTCTTCAAGGATTTCTTCAACAAAACCCCGCGCGGCGGCGGCGGCGGCGGCAGCAGACACCCCGAGGCCGAAAATCGCAAGGCCACCTCGCTCGGTTCCGGCTTCATCATCGACCCCACCGGCTACATCGTGACCAACAACCACGTCATCGAGGGCGCCGACGAGATCACCGTCATCCTCCACGACGACACCAACCTGAAGGCCGAGGTGGTTGGCCGCGACACCAAGACCGACATCGCCGTGCTCAAGGTCAAGACCGACAAGTCGCTCGCCGCCGCGGCCTGGGGCGACAGCGAGGGCTCGCGGGTCGGCGACTGGGTGCTGGCGATCGGCAACCCGTTCGGGCTGGGCGGCACCGTTACTGCCGGCATCCTCTCGGCGCGCCAGCGCGACATCAATTCCGGCCCCTACGACGATTTCCTCCAGACCGACGCCTCGATCAACCGCGGCAATTCCGGCGGGCCGATGTTCAACATGGACGGCCAGGTGATCGGCATCAACACCGCGATCTATTCGCCCTCGGGCGGCTCGATCGGCATCGGCTTCGCGATTCCCTCGTCGCTGGCCAAGACCATCGCCGGCGAGCTGATCAACGAGAAAGACCATACCGTCCACCGCGGCTGGCTCGGGGTGCGCATCCAGGCGGTAACCGACGAGATCTCCGAAAGCCTCGGGCTCGACAAGGCGCGCGGCGCGCTGGTCGCCAGCGTGGCCGATAACGGCCCGGCGCAGACCGGCGGCATCCAGCCCGGCGACGTGATCCTGACCTTCGACGGCCGGCCGGTCGTCGACATGAAGCACCTGCCTCGGCTCGTCGCCGAGACGGCGGTCGACAAAGTGGCGCCGGTGACGGTATGGCGCAAACGGCAGGAGACCGCGCTGAAGGTCAAGGTCGGGCGGCTCGATGAAACCGAGACCGCCAGCGCCGAAAGCAAGTCCAAACCCAAGACTCCGACCCCGAAGGGCGATGCCGGCAGCACCGTCAGCGCGCTCGGCCTTACCCTCTCCAACCTCACCCCGGAACTGAAGGAAAAATTCTCGCTCGCCGACGATGCGAAGGGGGTCGTCGTGGTCGACGTCGCCAAGAACAGCGCCAGCGCCGAGAAGGGCCTCAAACCCGGCGACATGATCATGGAGGCGGCGCAGGAAGAGGTGAAGACCGCGAGCCAGATCGCCGGCAAGGTCGCCGACGCCAAGAAATCCGGCCGCAAGTCGATCCTGCTCCTGGTCGAGCGCCAGGGCGATCTCCGCTTCGTCGCGATCCGCATCGACCAAAGCTGATCGGAGCGCGGGCGTCCCGCCCGCCCTTCCGACCAAAGGACGGCCGGGATCGGCATGTAGGGCGGATGAGCGCAGCGTAATCCGCCGTCTCCGCCCCGCCGCCCGGTGGAAGACGCTACGCTTTTCCACCCTACACCTACGCGACGATCTCCTGCGCCCGATACCCTTGCGCGTAGAGCAGCGCGGTTAGGTCGGCGTGGTCGATCCGCCAGCGCGATGCGGCGGCGACCGTAGGCTTGGCATGAAAGGCGATGCCGAGCCCGGCGGCTTGCAGCATCAGCAGGTCGTTGGCGCCGTCGCCGACCGCGAGCGTCTGGCCCAGCCTCAGGCCGAATTCCCCGGCGAGCGCGATCAGCGTGTCGTGCTTGGCCTGGGCGCCGATGATCGGCGGCCGCACCGTGCCGGCGATCTTGCCGTCGGCAAGGTCGAGCCGGTTGGCGACGATCCGGTCGAAGCCGAGCTGCCGGGCGACCGGCTCAGCAAACACCGTGAACCCGCCCGACACCAGCGCGGTCTTCACGCCATGCCGCCGCAATGTCGCGACCAGCGCGCGTGCTCCGGGCATCAGGCGGATGCGCGCGGCGGCCTGTCCCAACACGCGCTCCGGCAGCCCGCGCAACAGCGCCACCCGCTCGGTGAGGGCGCCGACAAAGTCGATCTCGCCATTCATCGCCCGCCTGGTGATCTCGGCGACGTGGGCGCGCATCCCGAGGAAATCGGCGAGCTCCTCGAGCATCTCATTCTCGATGATCGTCGATTCGAGATCGGCGACCAGCAGCCGCTTGCGGCGCCCTTCGGCCGGCTGAATCACCGCGTCGATCGGCCGATCGCCGATCGCGGCCCGCACCGCTGTCTGGTCCACTGCATCGCAGACAATGTCGCAGGCGGTTGGAGCCAGCCAATCGATGCCATCACCCAAAGCGGCCGCGAGCGCCGCGGCGCAGTCGCGCAGAGCGGCTTCGGCTTCCGGCGCGGCGATAAGGGTGACGACCGATCGCATCTGGGTCGTTGCGTCCTTCGAGACGGCGCTTTACGCCTCGTGAGAGGCTGGCCGGAAATGAATCGAGTGATTTCAGTCATGTGTGATTCGGTCGTGGTTTGAGCTACGACGGAGGATCACAGGGCTTGGACTGAAATCACCCGGGAGAACTATCGGCGTGACGAGTTGCGCTATGCAAGCGATACCAGGCCCGCGGCGTGGGCGCAGATTGCGCCGCTTTTGCCCAATTTTTGATCCCGCTTCGGGAGAAGAAACATGGTGCTAACGACATCCGAGCCGTTTTCGGCGCCAACCGTGCGCTCGCTGTCGGTGCGGCTGGTGGTCGATTCGTATTTCGACCAGTTCATGCCGAAGGCCGAGCATCCGTTCTGCCGGGTCGAGCATGTCTCGCGCATCCCCGGCCGCGAACAGGAGTCGACGATTGCCGGCGAATGGGGCCTGTCGCTGCATCTCGAAAGCGAGAACAAGACCGGCAAGGGCCAGTATCTGCTCGATTTTGGGTATACGCCGGAGATCCTGCTGCGCAATTTCGACCTGCTCGGGATCGAGCCCGAGAAGCTCGACGGGCTGATCCTCAGCCATTCTCATCGCGACCATTTCGGCGGTCTGGTCGGCTTTGTCCAGCGCCACCGCGGGCAGATGCGCGACGACCTCAGGCTCTATACCGGCGGCGACCTGACCTTCCGCGAGAAATGGCTGGGCTCGCGCGACGCCGAACCGCGCTCGTGGGGTGCGCTCGACGAGGCGGCCCTCGCTGCGGCGCAGGTCGAGACCGTGTGCTGCTACCATGCACATGCGCTCGAGGGCGCGTTCACCACCGGGATGATCGAGCGCACCTCGTTTGAGCACGTGCTGCCCAACACGCTGGTCGAGCCGACCTCGGCCGATCATTTCACCGAGGCCGAGCGGCGCGGCAGGCTGGTCCCCGACCGTCATCCCGACGAGCATGCCACCTGCTATGTCGTCGAGGGGCGCGGCCTCGTCGTGCTGTCCTCGTGCAGCCATTCCGGCTTTATCAACGCGATCAAGACCGCGATGGCGGTGTCCGGCGTGTCGAAGCTGCACGCGGTGGTCGGCGGGTTCCATCTCGGGGTGGCGCCGCCCGACTACCTCGACCAAGCCATCGCCGAGCTAAAGGCGCTCGACCCCGACGTGGTGATTCCGATGCACTGCACCGGGCGCAACTTCACCGCCCGCATCGCCCAGGAGATGCCCGACCGGCTCGTGCTGGCCAACACCGGCAGCCGCTTCACGTTTGGAGTTTAGGGCGGCCTGAGGCGCGTCGGTTCCCTCAAAGGCGGCGCCAGCCGAAAGCGCCGAAGCCTAATGTGATGCGAGCCATTTCTTGGCGTACGGGTCGGCGGCGGAAGCGGCTTTCTCCATCCACTCCCGGGCCTGGGCCGGGTCGCGCTCAACTCCCCAGCCGTTCGCGTACAGGGCTCCGATATTGCTCTGCGCTTGCGCATTTCCCTGATCGGCAGCCAGGCGGAACCAGCGCATCGCCTCGGCGTAGTCTTGCTTGACCCCGTGACCGGTCTCGTAAAGATATCCGATGCTGGCTTGCGCCTTCGCATTCCCCTGGTCGGCGGCCAGGCGGAACCAGCGCAATGCCTCGGTGTAGTTCTGCTCGACCCCCAGGCCCTTGTTGTAAAGCCGACCGATGCTGACCTGCCCGCCCGCGTCTCCCTGATCGGCTGCGAGGCGGAACCAGCGCATCGCCTCGTCGTAATCCCGGGCAACGCCGTGGCCGGTCAAGTAAAGGTATCCCATCGCGTCTTGCGCTCTCGCATCGCCCTGCTTGGCAGCAATGCGAAGCCAACGTTTCGCCTCAACGTAGTCCTGCTTGACTCCCCAGCCGTTCAGAAAAAACAGACCGACATTTTTCTGCCCTTGCGCATTTCCCTGATCGGCTGCGAGGCGGAACCAGCCCATCGCCTCGGCGTAGTCCTGGGTAACGCCCGCGCCGATCGCACACAGCTCCCCGATGTGAACTTGCGCGTCCGCGTTTCCCTGGTCGGCCGCGATGCGATACCAGCGCATGGCCTCGGCGTAATCCTTGCGGTCAAAGGCCGCGATACCCTTTGCAACGACCTCAGCCGGCGATGGCTCGGCTCGCTTTGGGCCGATCACCACGGAAACGCGGCCATCGGCGCTTAACCCGGCGGGGTTCTGGACCTTGTAGCTCAAGGTCGCGTCCTGATTGGCGACATCCGGCTTGGGGATAAACATCAGGCCTGTCAGCTCGGCACTCGTCAGCGTTTGGTTGACGGCGACCGGGCTTGTGCCGTTGGACATGACGACCGTCCCGATCGACGGCAGTCCGGTGACGGTGACCGAGAGTTGCGACGCCGGGTAGTTGGGATCGGTCGGCGCCGGAGTCTCGATCGGCGCCGCCTCGCTGTTCCCGGCGACCGTCAACGATTTCGGGCTGGTCGCCGGCGGCAACGGGGGTGGCACCAGTTTTGGCTCGGATGCCGGCTTTGGCTCGGATAGCGGCTTGGGCTCGGACGGCGGCTTGGGCTCGGCAGCCGGCTTTGACTCAGGCGCCGGCTTTGGCGACGTTTGGGTCGTCGCAGACGGGGCGGGCGGAGCGGGCGGGACTTGCATCGCCTGTTCGCTGGCCGACGGTTTATGCGGCGCTAAGGCCCCGGTCTGGTAGGCCCACGCGCCAAGCACGGACGCAGCCGCCACGGCGGCCAATACCGCGAGGAAGAAAAATCTCCGCCGCGGCGGTTTCGCCGGCTCCAACGGCGGCCGCGGCGCCCCCGCAATGAAAGGCCGCGGCGCCGGCTCTGGGACCGGCGGCGCGGCTGTCTCTGTAAGGGGCGGTGGCCCCGGCTCTAGAGCCGCCGGCGTGGGGGCTTCTGGAAAGGGTGGTGGCCCGGGATCCGAGATCGCCGGCGTGGTTGTCTCTGGGAAAGGCGGTGGCCCCGGATCCGAGATCACCGTTGTCACGGTCGCCGTCAACGGCCGCGTCGCCGACTCCAAGGTCTCCGGCGGGGCTGTCTCGGTGAACCGCGGGATCGCCGCATCGTCGCGCTTGGCCGGCTCAGGCACGTGCCGCGGGGCCGGCACGGCGGCGGCCGGTAGCGGATCGTCCGCGTCGGCGGCAAGCAACGGTCCAGAAAGCGTATCGCGGACCCTGTCGATCAGCCGGTCGATATGTGCGTTGAGCGGCTCGCTCAGCGCGTCGAGCCAATGAAGGCGGTCCGCATTTCTCCCGCCCGGCCGGATTTCCTCGACCCGGAACGGGATGATCGTGACCTCGGCATCGAGGATGACCGCCACCTCGTCCAGCATGCTGCGCGAGGCGTCGGCGGAGGCCGAAATTATCACGACGGCGAGCTTCGACCCTCCGACCGCCTGGACGACGGCGTTGTTTCGATCCCAGTCGTCGCCGATGTCGCGCGGGGCGATCCAGCAACGGATGCCGGCGCCTTCGAGCCGGTGGCAGACTGCTTCCGCGGCCGCCCTGTCGGTCTGCGCGTAGCTGATGAAAACGTCGTGGGGCAAGGCTGGCCGCGATCCTTCTGTTTTACGCCATCTTTTACGAGACAATGATGCCCATTGTTCGGACGAAAAGCGATAGTTCAGGCTGCCGACCTATCTCCGCTTACCCGCCAATCGCGCTAGCGCGCCCGAACGGCTTGGGGCGGCCTCTCTTTGTGCCCGTGCCGGCGAACTGCGGCAAATTGCCTAAATGCCGGGCTGAACCTGGCTCGGCCGGGCCATGTAACGCCGCCGAGATTGACACTCTTGCCTGGCATCGCTACCAACGGCGCAACAAGAAAATCGCCGTCAGATTCAGGTAAGATTCAAGGGGAACGCCGTCTTTGCCGCCATTGCTGGAAGTCCGCAACTTGCGCACCGAGTTCCGTACCGGAGCCGGGCTGGTGCGCGCGGTCGACGGGATCTCCTACACGGTCGATCCTGGCGAAACCGTCGCCATTGTCGGCGAGAGCGGCTCGGGCAAGTCGGTCGGCGCCCTGTCGATCCTGCGCCTCATCCCCGACCCGCCGGGCCGCATCGTCGGCGGCGAGGTGCTGTTCGACGGCCGCAACCTGATGAGCCTTACCGACGAGCAGATGCGCAAGGTGCGCGGCGGCGACATCGGCATGGTGTTTCAGGAGCCGATGACCTCGCTCAACCCGGTGCTGACCATCGGCCGGCAGATCACCGAGATGCTCGAGCAGCACCGCGGCTCGGACCGCGCGGCGGCGCACGCGCGGGCGACGGAGCTGCTCGGCCTTGTCGGCATCGCCGACCCGCAGCGCCGGCTCAAGCAATACCCGCATCAGCTTTCGGGCGGGATGCGGCAGCGGATCATGATCGCGATCGCGCTGGCTTGCGAACCAAAGCTGATCATCGCCGACGAGCCGACCACCGCGCTCGACGTCACGATCCAGGCGCAAATCCTGGAATTGATGCAACAGCTGACCCAGCGGCTTGGGGTCGCGCTGATCGTCATTACCCACAATCTCGGCATCGTCGCCCGCTATGCGCACCGGGTTAACGTCATGTATGCCGGACGCATCGTCGAGAGCGGCACCTCGGCGGCGATCTACCACACGCCGCATCACCCCTACACAATGGCGCTGCTGAAGTCCGTGCCGCGGCTCGACCGTCCGCGCCAGGCGCGGCTCGACCCGATCGAGGGCTCGCCGCCCGACCTGACTCGGCTCGACCGGGGCTGCTCGTTCCGTCCGCGCTGCCGCTTTGCGATCGAGCAATGCGCGCTCTCGCCGCCGCCGCTCGAGCCGGTGGGCGAGAGCGGACAGCTTGCCGCCTGCTTCCGCAGCCGCGAACTCGCCGCGCTCGAGACGAGCACTGCGGCATGAGCGACGCTGCCGGCGTACCTACGGGCCCGGCCGCGGGCCCGCTGCTCGAGGTCCGCGGCCTCAAGATGCATTTCCCGATCACCGAGGGGATCATCGCCCGCCGCAAGATCGGCGAGGTCAAGGCGGTCGACGGCGTCGACCTCACCATCCAGCGCGGCGAGACCTTGGGCCTAGTCGGCGAAAGCGGCTGCGGCAAGACGACGATGGGCCGCTGCATCCTGCGGCTGGAAAAGCCGACCGCCGGCGCGATCCTCTACAACGGGGTCGACATCGCCGGGCTCGACCGCCGCTCGCTGGTGGCGCTGCGGCGAAAGATCCAGGTGATCTTCCAGGACCCCTACAGCTCGCTCAACCCGCGGCAGAAGGTCGGCTCGATCCTGGCCGAGCCGATGCGGGTGCACGGGCTCGAGCCCGACGCCGCCAAACGCACCGCGCGGGTGCGCGAGTTGTTGTCGGTATGCGGGCTCAACCCAAATTTCGCCGACCGCTATCCGCACGAGATGTCGGGCGGTCAGCGCCAGCGGGTCGGCATCGCCCGCGCGCTCGCGGTCGATCCGGAATTCATCGTCTGCGACGAGGCAGTGTCGGCGCTCGACGTGTCGATCCAGGCGCAGGTCATCAACCTGCTCGAGGATCTGCGCGACAAGTTCAACCTGACCTATCTGTTCATCGCTCACGACCTCAGCGTGGTGCGGCACCTGTGCCAGCGCGTCGCGGTGATGTATCTCGGGCATGTCGTCGAGCTCGCCAGCTGCGACGAGGTCTTCGACAACCCGCTCCACCCCTATACCCGCGCGCTGCTGGCGGCGGTGCCGGTGCCCGACCCGACGGTCGAGGCCGACCGCAGCTTTCAACCGCTGCCGGGCGAGGTGCCGAGCCCGATCAATCCGCCCTCCGGCTGCGTCTTTCATCCGCGCTGCCCGATCGCGGTTCCCGACTGCCAGGTGTCATTTCCGGAGCTGCGCGAGCTGCGTCCGGGCCACTGGGTCGCCTGCAGCCAGGTCAACTGAGTTCTGAGTAAGAATAGGTCAGTGGGAAGGAATGCCAGTGAAGACCAATAAATTGTGGATCGCCGCCGGGCTCGTTGCTCTGGCTCTCCCGGCGATGGCCGAGGATACGCCGAAGCGCGGCGGCACCCTGACCTACATGATTCCGGCCGACGCGCCGCCGAGCTTTGACGGGCACCGCGAGGAAACCTTCGCGACCGTCCATGCCACCGCGCCGTTCTATAGCGTGCTACTGCGGATCAACCCGGAGAACCCGTCGTCGTCGACCGATTTCACCTGCGATCTCTGCACCGAGATGCCGCAGCCGACCGATGACGGCAAGACCTACACCTTCAAAATCCGCACCGGCGTCAAGTTTCACGACGGCACGCCGCTAACCGCGGCCGATGTGGCGGCGAGCTGGAACGAAATTACCTTCCCGCCAGAAGGAGTGCTGAGCGCCCGCGGCAGCAACTATCGCGACCTGATCGAAAAGATCGAGTCACCCGACGCGGCGACCGTGGTCTTTCACCTGAAATTCGCGACGGCGGCGTTCATCCCCGCCTTGGCCGACCCGTTCGCCTACATCTACAGCAAGGCCCAGCTCGACAAGGACCCGCACTGGTACGAGAAAAACGTCCTCGGCTCCGGCCCGTTCAAATTCACCGAGTACGAGGCGGGCCAGTCGATCAAGGGCGACCGCAACCCCGATTACTACATAAAGGACCAGCCCTATCTCGACCACATCGTCGGCGTTTTTGCACCGAAGCAGGCCACCCGCGTCGACGCGATCCGTAGCGACCGCGCCGCGATGGAGTTCCGCGGCCTGCCGCCCTCGGCCCGTGACGAGCTGACAAAGGAGCTCGGCGATAAGATCGCGGTGCAGGAAAGCGACTGGAATTGCGGCAGCGACCTGTTCTTCAACGAGAAGAAAAAGCCGTTCGACGACCCGCGCGTCCGCCGCGCCCTAAGCCTGGCGATCGACCGCTGGGGCGGTGCGCCGGCGCTGTCGAAGATCGCCATCGTCAAGACGGTCGGCGGCATCGTCTTCCCCGGATCGCCGCTCGCCGCAACGCCGGAGGAGTTGCACGAGATGGCGGGCTTCTGGACCGACATCGAGAAGTCGCGCACCGAGGCCAAGCGGCTCTTGAAGGAAGCCGACGCCGAGGGGTTGAGCTTTGAACTGCTCAACCGCGATGTCGATCAGCCCTACAAATACGTCGGCGTCTGGCTGGTCGACCAGTGGAGCAAGATCGGCGTCAAGGCGACGCAAAAAGTGGTTCCGACCGGACCGTGGTTTGCCTCGATGCGCTCTGGCGATTTCGCCGTCGTGCACTATCCGATCTGCCACAGCGTGGTGAACCCGGTGCTCGACATCCAGCCCTACCTGTCGGGAAGCCAGGAGAACATGGGCGGCCTGCCCGACCCGAAGGTCAACGAGCTGTACGAGAAGCTGCTGCACGAAACCGATCCGAAGGCGCAGCACGCCGAGATGGTCTCGTTCGAAAAATACGTGATGGACACCCAGGCCCACGCCACCCAGGTCATCTGGTGGAACCGGATCATCCCGTACCGCTCGTACGTGAAAGGCTGGAAGATCGGCCCGAGCCACTACATCAACCAGAACCTGGCCAATGTCTGGCTCGACAATTAGCGGCATGGCCGAAAATCCTTAAGAACGAAGAACATTCTGGGAGGCGGAGATGAGCGTGAGATCGGGCCGAGCGGTGGCACTCGTGTCCTGGCTGGCGCTCGCCGCCGCCCCTGTCCTCGTGTCCGCTCCTACCCATGCGGACGAGACGCCAAAGCGCGGCGGCACGCTGACCTACCTGATCCCGGCCGATGCGCCCCCCAGCTTCGACGGCCACCGCGAGGCGACCTATGCGACGGTGCACGCGACCGCGCCGTTCTACAGCGTGCTGATCCGGATCAACCCGCAGAACCCGTCATCGACCACGGATTTCGTCTGCGATCTCTGCACCGAACTGCCGCAGCCGACCGATGACGGCAAGACCTACACGTTCAAAATCCGCGACGGGGTCAAGTTCCACGACGGCTCGCCCCTGACCGCGGCCGACGTCGCGGCGAGCTGGCAGGAGATCGTCAGCCCGCCGGCGGGGAAGACCAGCGCGCGGCAAGCCTTTTACGTCATGGTCGACAAGGTCGAGGCGCCGGACCCGACGACCGTCGTGTTCCGTCTGAAATTTGCGACGACGGCGTTCCTCCCGGCGCTCGCCGACCCGTTCGCCTACATCTACGAAAAGAAGCTGCTCGATAAGGACCCGCGCTGGTACGAGAAGAACATCATGGGCTCCGGCCCGTTCAAGTTCGTCAGCTACGACGCCGGCCAATCGATCAAAGGCGAGCGCAACCCCGACTACTATCACAAGGGGCTGCCCTATCTTGACGGCTTTGCCGGCATCTTTGCGCCAAAGCTGGCGACCCGCGTCGACGCGATCCGCGCCGACAACGCCGCTATGGAATTCCGCAGCATGCCGCCCTCGGCGCGCGACCAGCTGGTCAAGGAGCTGGGCGATAAAGTCACCGTGCAGGAGAGCGACTGGAACTGCGGCAATCTGCTCACCTACAACCACAAGAAAAAGCCGTTCGACGATGTGCGGGTGCGGCGGGCGCTGTCGCTGGCGATCGATCAGTGGAAGGGCGGCCCGGCGCTGTCGAAGATCGCGATCGTAAAGACGGTCGCCGGCATCGTCTTTCCCGGCTCGCCGCTGGCCGCGACCAAGGAGGAGCTGCAGCAGCTCGCCGGATTTTGGCCGGACATCGAAAAATCGCGCGCCGAAGCCAGGCGGTTGCTGAAGGAGGCCGGCGCGGAGAACCTCAGCTTCGAGATGCTCAATCGCGACGTCGACCAGCCGTTCAAATATGTCGGCACCTTCGTCGTCGACGAGTGGAGCAAGATCGGGCTCAAGGTGACGCAGAAGGTCGTGCCGACCGGCCCGTGGTTCGAGGGCATGCGCACCGGCAATTTCGACGTGACGATGGAGGCTAACTGCCAGAGCGTCGTCAACCCGCTGCTCGATGTCGGCAAGTATCTGCCGCATACCGTCTTCACCGAGAATTACGGCAATTACGAGGACCAGCCTGAGATCGACATCTACGAGAAAATGCTGCACGAGCCCGACGCGGCCAAGCAGCGCGCGCTGATGCGCGAGTTCGAGAAATACGTCATCGACACCCAGGCGCACGAACTGCCGCTGACCTTCTGGTACCGGAGCGTGCCCTACCGCGCCTATGTAAAGGGCTGGAAGATCAGCCCTAGCCACTTCGTCAATCAAGACCTCGCGACGATATGGCTTGATAAATGACCGACAAGTGACCGACTGAGACAAACAAAAAACGCCGCCGAACAGGGAGACGAACATGGCATTGCGATGGTGGGGAACGGCGGGCCTCGCGGCCGCGCTGGCCTTGGGCGCAGCGCTGCCGGCGACGGCCGCGGATACGCCGAAGCGCGGCGGTACCTTGACCTACATGATCCCGGCCGATGCGCCGCCGAGCTTCGACGCGCAGCGCGAGGAGACTTACGCGACGATCCACTCGGCCGCGCCATTCTACAGCGTGCTGATCCGCGCCAATCCGATGGACCCGGGCTCGCCCGACATGGTCTGCGATTTGTGCACCGAGATGCCGCAGCCGACCGACGGCGGCACCGTCTACACCTTCAATATCCGCCAGGGAGTCAAGTTCACCGACGGAACCCCGCTAACCGCAGACGACATCGTCGCCTCGTGGAAGAAGATCATGTTTCCGCCCCCGGGCGTGATCAGCCCGCGGCAAAGCAATTTCATGATGGTCGACAAGGTCGAGGCGCCCAACTCGCAAACGGTCGTTTTCCGCCTCAAATTCGCGACCGACGCCTTCATCCCGGCGCTCGCCGACCCCTATGCCTTCATCTACAGCAAGGCCAAGCTCGACCAGGACATCCACTGGTACGAGAAGAACATCCTGGGCTCGGGCCCGTTCAAGTTCGTCGAGTACGAGACCGGACAGTCGATCACCGGTGTGCGCAATCCGGACTATTACCACCCGGGCCTGCCCTATCTCGACGGCTTCAAGGGTATCTTCGCCGACAAGCAGGTGACGCGCGTCGAGGCGCTGCGCAGCGACCGCGCCTCGATCGAGTTCCGCGGCTTTCCGCCGACCGTGCGCGACGAACTGAAACAGGCGCTCGGCGACAAGCTGGCGGTGCAAGAAGACGACTGGAACTGCGGCGGCCTCTTGACGCCCAACCACAAGCGCAAACCCTTCGACGACCCGCGCGTGCGCCGCGCCCTAACCCTGGCGCTCGACCGCTGGCACACCGCGCCCGAGCTCGCCAAGATCGCGTTGGTGAAGACAGTCGGCGGCGTCACCTTCCCCGGCTCGCCGCTGGCCCCGAGCAAGGAGCAGCTCGAGCAGATCGCCGGCTATTGGCCCGACATCGAGAAGTCGCGGGCCGAAGCGCGGCGGTTGCTGAAGGAGGCCGGACAGGAGAACCTCAGCTTCGAGCTGCTCAACCGCTCGACCGACCAACCATACAAATACTACGGCATCTGGGCGGTCGACGATTGGAGCAAGATCGGCGTCAAGGTCACCCAGAAGGTGCTGCCGGTAGGCCCGTGGTTCGCCGCACAGCGCTCCGGCGACTTCGACGTCACCACCGAAGGCAATTGCCAGAACGTGGTCAATCCGCTCGCCGATGTCGGCAAGTATCTGCCGCACACGATTTCCGCCGGCAACTACGGCAACTTCGAGGACGAGCACGAGATCGAGCTCTACAACAGCATGCTGCGCGAGCTCGACAAGTCGAAGCAAAAGGAGAAGCTGTTTCAGTTCGCCAAATATGTGCTCGACGACCAGGCGCACGGCATCTTTCTGCTGTGGTGGCGGCGGATCGTGCCGTACCACGCCTACGTCAAGGGCTGGAAGATCGGCCCCAGCCATTACGTCAACCAGGATTTAGGGACCATTTGGCTCGATAAATAGCCTGCGGGAAGTCAGGGTAGGACCGGCGCCGGCATGCTCGCCGGCGCCGCAGCATGGGGAGAGTGCGATGCACGTTGCGATGCGGGCGGCGATTGGCGGTGCGGCGGCCATCCTCGGGGTCGGAGCGGCCGCCGTCGCGGCGGAAACGCCAAAGCGCGGCGGCACGCTCGTCTACATGATCCCGTCGGACGCGCCGCCGAGCCTCGACGGCCACCGCGAGACCACGTTTGCGACGATCCACACCGCCGCGCCGTTCTACAGCGTGCTGATGCGCATCAATCCGGACAACCCGTCATCGACCAACGATTTCGTCTGCGATCTCTGTACCGAAATGCCGAAGCCGGCCGATGACGGCAAGACCTGGACCTTCAAGATCCGCGACGGGGTCAAGTTCCACGACGGCTCGCCGCTCACCGCGGCCGATGTCGGGGCCACCTGGCAGGCGATCATCTTTCCCGCCCAAGGCACGCTGAGCCCGCGTTCGGCCAATTTCATGATGGTCGACAAGGTCGAGGCGCCGGACGCATCGACCGTCGTCTTCAAACTCAAATATCCGACCAGCGCGTTCCTACCGGCGCTGGCCGACCCCTATGGCTGGATCTACGAAAAGAAGATCCTCGATAAGGACCCGCACTGGTACGAAAAGAATGTGATGGGCTCCGGCCCGTTCAAGTTCGCCGGGTACGAGACCGGGCAGTCGATCAAGGGCGAACGCAACCCCGACTATTACGTCAAGGACCGGCCCTATCTCGACGGCTTCACCGGCATTTTCGCGTCAAAGCAGGCTACCCGCATCGATGCGCTGCGCGCCGACCGGGCCTCGATCGAGTTCCGCGGCCTGCCGCCCTCGGCCCGCGACGAACTGGTCAACGAGCTCGGCGACAAGATCACGGTGCAGGACAGCGATTGGAACTGCGGCAGCGTCGTCACCATCAACGAAAAGGTGAAGCCGTTCGACGACGTCAGGGTGCGGCGGGCGCTGACCCTGGCGATCGACCGGTGGGGCGGCGTGCCGGCCCTGTCGAAGATCGCCGACGTCAAGACCGTCGGCAGCATCGTCTTCCCCGGCGACCCGATGGCGCCGAACAAGGACGAGCTGACGACGATCGCCGGGTTCTGGACCGATATCGAGAAATCGCGGGCCGAAGCGAAACGGCTCCTCAAGGAAGCCGGGCAGGAGAACCTGACCTTCGAGATGCTCAACCGCGATGTCGACCAGCCGTATAAGTATGTCGGCATCTGGGCGGTCGACCAGTGGAGCAAGATCGGCGTCAAGGTGACGCAGCGGGTGCTGCCGACCGGGCCCTGGTTCGAGGCCGAGCGCACCGGCAACTTCACCGTCGACCTGCAGGCCAATTGCCACAGCATCGTCAATCCGCTGATCGACGTGCAGCCCTATCTGCCGACCTCGGTCAGCGAGCAGAATTACGGCAACTACGAAGACCCGGTGGAGATGGACCTCTACAACAAGACGCTCCACGAGACCGACCCGCAAAAACAGCACGAGGCGATGTTCCATTTCGCCAAGCACGTGATGGATACCCAAGCTCACAAGCTTATGATGGCGTGGTGGTACCGGATCGTGCCATACCGATCCTACGTCAAAGGCTGGAAGATCAGCCCGAGCCACTACATCAACCAGGATCTGGCGACGATCTGGCTCGATAAGTAGCGGACGCGGCGGCAGCCGAGAGGCGCCGCGCAGGGAGACCGAACCAAGGCGATGCACCGATACATCGTGAGTAGAATCTTGCTGACGTTTCCGACCCTGTTGGGGGCGGCGACGCTGGTGTTCATCCTGATGCGCCTTATTCCCGGCGACATCTGTCTGGTGCGCCTGGGTTCCGGCGGCACCAGCTTTACTGCCCAGGCGCTGGACGCCTGCCACGCCGAGATCGGCATCGGCCGCCCGTGGATTGTGCAGTACCTCGAATTTCTGTGGGGGGCGGTGCGGTTCGATTTCGGCACCTCGATGTGGTCGGGCAAGCCGGTCATCGCCGAGATCGCCACGCGCTTTCCGGTCTCGCTCGAAGTCGCGGTGCTGGCGACCGTGATCGCGGTGTCGATCGCGATCCCGCTCGGCACGATCTCGGCGCTTAAGCAGAACACGTGGATCGACCTGCTGGTGCGGACGGTGTCGATTGCCGGCATCGCCTCGCCGTCGTTCTGGCTCGGCATCATGTCGATCCTGTTCGTGCTCGACATCACCCAGGCGATCACGGGCCATCCCTGGATGCCGTCAATTGACTATGTACCGCTGTGGAAGGACCCGATCCGCAACCTGTCGATCGTGATGCTGCCGGCGCTGACCGTGGGCTACCGCTATGCCGCGGTGTCGATGCGGATGACCCGCTCGGCGATGCTCGAAGTGCTGCGCGAGGACTACATCCGCACCGCGCGGGCCAAGGGCCTTCTTGAAAAAATCATCATCAACCGGCATGCGCTGAAGAACGCGCTGCTGCCGGTGGTGACGGTGATCGGCATCGAGTTCGCCTTTCTGATCGGCGGCCTGGTCGTGACCGAGCAGGTCTTCAACCTCAACGGCATCGGCCGTCTGATGGTGCTCTCGGTGCAGAACCAGGACTACACCCTGACCCAGGGGCTGGTGATCCTGATCGTCACGATCGCGGTGGTGAGCAACCTCGTGGTCGATCTGTTCTATGCCTGGCTCGATCCGCGCATCCGCCTGAGTTGATTTTCGCCATGACCCCCATCTACGCAGGGCCGACCGCATGACCGATCTCGCTCCAACCCCGACAAGCGCCGCCGCCTTTGTCGACGACACCTATGTCGCCCCCCGCGGTGTCGTCGCCACGTCGATGCGCTTTCTGCGCCGCCAGCCGGTCGGCGCGATCGGCATGGTCATCGTCGTGGTGTTCGGGTTCTGCGGGTTGTTCGCCGATTGGCTGGCGCCCTACAGCCCGACCTCGAACGACTTTGCGGCGATGACCGAGCCGCCGAGCTGGGCGCATTGGCTCGGCACCGACCAGCTCGGCCGCGACATCCTTTCGCGCATCCTGTTCGGCGCGCGCACCGCGTTTATCGTCGGCATCACCTCGGCGGTGGTCGGCGGGTTCAGCGGCCTCGTGCTGGGGGTGGGCAGCGCCTATTTCGGCGGCCGGATCGACCTGATCCTGCAGCGCATTCTCGATATCGTGATGTCGTTCC
This sequence comes from Alphaproteobacteria bacterium, assembly GCA_038228485.1. Classification (GTDB taxonomy): domain Bacteria; phylum Pseudomonadota; class Alphaproteobacteria; order ATCC43930; family CGMCC-115725; genus DATARH01. The sequence goes on along the minus strand of JBBRPG010000007.1, from coordinate 8,423 downwards.
CGCTGATCATCATGGCGCTGGCGGTGGTGTCGATCTTCGGCACGGGCATTCACAACGTCATCGTCGCGATCACCATCCCGCTGATCCCGCGCTGCTCTCGGGTGGTGCGGTCGAGCGCGCTGGCGATCCGCGAGGTGCCCTATGTCGACGCCGCCCGCGCGCTCGGCTACGGCCATTCGCGCATCATCCTCAACCACATGGTGCCGAACGTCGTGGCGCCGTTCCTGATCATGCTGACCTCGTTCGTCGGCCAGGCGATCTTGGCGGAGGCGTCCTTGTCGTACCTCGGGCTGGGGGTGCAGGAGCCGGTCGCCGCCTGGGGGCTGATGCTGCAAGGCGGCGCCGAGGAATACGCCTCGACCGCGCCGTGGATCGCGGTGTTCCCGGGCCTCGCCATCATGCTGACGGTGTTCGGCATCAATTTGTTCGGCGACTCGCTGCGCGACGTGCTCGACCCGAAGATGCGGGAACGGTAGCCCGGTCGGGCGTCATTGCGAGGAGCGCGTCAGGGCGACGCGGCAATCTCGCGCCAAAGGGCAAAGCGGCGCGAGATTGCTTCGCTTCGCTCGCAATGACGGCATGAGCGCTACGCAAACGCCGCGAAAATCTCCTCGACCGCGACAAGCTGGGTGCCCGAGGCCGACGAGGGCACGATGACCGGGGTCGTGACCCCCGCCTCGCGCCAGGCCTCGATCCCTTCACGCACTTGGGACGCTGACCCGAACAGGGTTGCGTCGGCGAGCCAGCGGTCGCTCATCAGGCTGGGGATGTCGGCCTGCCGCCCCGCGGCAACGGCATTCTCGATCGCAGACATCTCCTCGACGTAGCCGGCTTCCTTCCAGTAATTGCGGTAATTGGGCAGCGTCGTGTAGCGGGTCAGCGTGCGGCGGTTGACCGCCTTTGCCGCCTCGACATCGTCCGAGATGCAAGTCGGGATCATGTTGGCGACGAGAAAATCGGGTTCGGCGCGCTTCGCCGCCGGCAGCGCGGACAGCGACTCCCGCATGTGCGAGCGGCTGGCATTGGCGAAGATCAGCCCTTCGGCGATCTCACCGGCGAGCGCGACCATGCGCTTGCGCAACGCCGCGAGGATGATCGGCGGCAGTGCGCCGATGCCCTCATAGGACCGCAGCTTTTCGACAAACGCGCGGATGTCGCCGAGCGGCTTGCCCGGCGTCACCCCCATGCGGATATGGCTCGGCGCGTGCGCGACCCCAATGCCGAAGGCGAAACGGCCGCCGGAAATCTCGTGGATATAGGCCGCGCCATGGGCGAAATCCTCGGTCGTGCGGGCATAGATCGGCGCAATCGCGGTGGCGAAGCGCAGCCGCTCGGTCGCCTGCGCCAACGCCGTGCACTGCGCCATGTTGCCGAAGATGCTCGGCACATAGATGCCGGCAAAGCCGCGCCGCTCGACCTCGCGCGCCAGCTCCAGGGTGGTCTGTCGCCGCCCCGGCACGGCGACGAGGCTCAGGGCGGGCAAAGTCTCGGGCATTTCCGTTCTTTCAGTGCCGGTTGACGACAACGATCACGATAAATATCGCCAAAACCACGAGACCGAACAGCATCAGGGACAACACACCGCCCCAATACATGATCGGGTTGGTCGCCCGGCTCACGGTGAAGTCGAGGCCAAAGGTATCCGCGATCCAGAACAGCGGATCGATTTTGATCGCGCCGCGGTCGAGCACGCGCAATAGGCGCCAAACCAGAAAAGCCTCGATCGCCACCGTGAGCCCGATGGCAATGGCCCAGCCGGCAGGGGTCACTCTGGGAGACCGCTATTCCGCCGCGACGGGGCGGAGCTGCACCGAATTGGGGCCGTAGCGGTCGCGGAACGGCGCGGTGTCGATCTCCTCGAGCTCGATCTCGCCGGTCAGCACTTTGGCCTTCCAGGCGTCCTGCGCCGGGATGTTGGCGTGGAACTCGGGCATCACCTCGCGGGCGAACAGGTCGAGGCTTTCGCAGATGTGTTCGTGGGTGTTCTTGCCGGCCTGGTTTAAGAGGATGACCTGGTCGATATGCGAGGTCTCGAACCGCCGCAACTTGCGCCGGATGGTCTCGGGCGAGCCGATCAGCCCGCCGGATAGCGCGCGGGCGAGCCCCTCAGGGTTCTCGCGCTTCCACTTCTCGTATTCGTCCCATAAATTGACCGTGCCCGGCAGCGGTCGCTCGCGGGTGGCGCTCTGGCCGTAGAAGCGCAGCGCGAACTGGAAGAACGGGATGCCGTCGGCGCGGCGGCGAGCCTCCTCGTCGGTCTCGGCGCACATGAAATAGCTGGTCAGCGCGATGTTCGGGTTGAGCTGGTAGTCGGCCAGCTTGTCCTGCCGCTTGACGAACGCGTTGTAGTAGGCGTGCACCCAGGCGAAAGCCGCATCGGCCGACAAAAACTGGAACGCCAGCGCGCCAAGCCCGCGCCGCCCCGCCATCTCGATCGTCTCCAGCGCCGAGCAGGCGACCCAAATCGGCGGGTGCGGCTTTTGGATCGGTTTGGGCAGCACGTTGCGCAAAGGCATGTCGAAGAATTTGCCGTGATGCTCGCTGCCGCCATCCTTGAACATCGGGATGATCGCCTGGATCGCCTCTTCCCATTTGGCGCGCTTTTCGCCATAGGCGACGCCGAACGGTTCGAGCTCGGTCGAGCTTGCGCTCTCGCCAGTGCCGAACTCGACCCGGCCGCGGCTGACCAGGTCGAGCGCGGCGATGCGCTCGGCGCAGCGCGCCGGGTGGGTCGTGGTCAGCTGCATGATGCCGTGCGCCAGGCGGATGTTCTTGGTGCGCTGGCTCGCCGCGGCAAGGAACACCTCGGGCGCCGGCGAGTGCGAATATTCTTCGAGGAAGTGGTGCTCGACCTCCCAGGCAAAATCGTAGCCGAGCCGGTCGGCCAGCTCGACCTGGTCGAGCGCGTTCTGGTAGAGGGTCAGCTCGCCATCGGCCACCCACGGCCGCGGCATCTGCAGCTCATAAAAGATCCCGAACTTCATGTGCTGACCTTTCTTCGCGTCTGGCGCGATCATGCCGGCAGCCGCCGAATTCCTCAAGCAGAGCCCGCCGCATAAGTGTAGACAGAGAAACTGTCGCCGCACGCACCGTGTCCGCGCGGCACGCAAACAACTTCGCCGTAGAAGGAGACGGGCCCTGGATCAGCCGGAAGTTTTTCCGACGGCCGCTCTACCGATCAAACGCCGAGACCTAGTCGCCATGCTCGCCGGCGCCCTGGCCTTCCGGCCATTCGGGGTCGCCGCGCAGCAGAAAATACCGGTTGTCGGCATCCTCGACGTCGGCGACCCCACTCCGTTGCTGAAGGAATTCCGCGAGGGGCTGCGCGAAAAGGGTTATGTCGAGGGGCAAAACATTCGCCTCGAAATCCGTTCACCCGTCGGCAGCTTAAAGAGTCTCGCGGAACTGGCCCGAGAGCTGGTCGCTCTCCATGTCGACGTGATCGTCGCGAAATTCACCCCGTCGGTCCGCGCGGCGATGGAGGCGACCAAGACGATCCCGATCGTCATGGCGCCGGCGGGGGCCCCGGTCGAGACCGGACTGATCGCCAGCCTCTCCCGGCCCGGCGGAAACGTCACCGGAAAGTCGGCGAGCGCCGCGGAGTTGGGCGGCAAAAGGCTCGAACTCATCCGCGAGTTCCTGCCGTCGGCCAACCGGATCGGCGTTCTCGCCAACACCGCCGACCCCTTCACCAAGCCCTTTATCAACGAGATGCAGACGGGCGCGGACCAGCTTAAAGTGCGGGTCCAGCCCGTCATGGTCACCCGCGGCGACGAGTTCGAGGCAGCGTACTCGACCCTGCAAAAAGACGGCGCGGATTGCGTCATCATCCAGCCCAGCCTTCCCGAGAAACCCGCCGTGGACATGGCGCTGAAAGTGCGGCTGCCGCCCTTTGGCATCTTCCGGTCGACGGTCGAGAAGGGAGCGCTGATGTCGTACGCCCCGCGGATCGAGGACGGATTTCGCGGCGCTGCGACATATGTCGACAAGATACTCAAAGGCGCCAAGCCCGCCGACCTGCCGGTCGAGCAGCCGACGATGTTCGAGCTGGTGATCAATCTGAAAACCGCCAAAACCCTCGGCCTGACCGTGCCGCAATCGCTCCTCTCCCGCGCCGACGACGTGATCGAATAGCGCCCCGCGCAGGCTGTCCTCGTGCTTCGAGACGCGCCTTTCGGCGCTCGTCGGCATGGCGGGGGCGTTAGATCGCATCAAAAACGTCGTCATCTTGAGGAGGGCGCATAGCGCCCGTCTCGAAGGACGCACATTGCCCATTCAGTGCCGAACCTGAGACACTGGCGCATGGCCGACCCACCCGCAGCCGACAGCGCCGGCGAAGCGCAGGCCCTCGCCGAGGCGGGGGCTGCCAATTGGCGCTACACGCTGTGGGTGATGGTCGGCATCCAGTTCGTCAACACGATGGCGAACTCGGCGCTGACCCCGATCATGCCGCTGTTCCTGCCGCAACTCGGGGTCGAGAGCGCCGCCGCGATCGACATCTGGGCCGGCATCCTCTCCGGCACGACCTCGTTCGTCGCCACGTTCGCCTCGCCGATCTGGGGCCGGCTGAGCGACCAGCACGGCCGCAAGCTGATGCTGATCCGCTCGAGCTTCGCGATCGCCCTCTTCACCGCACTGATGGGGGTCGCCGGCGATGTCTGGCAGTTCTTTGCCTTCCGCGCGCTGATGGGCGTGTTCGCCGGATTTTCCAGCGCCGCCATCGCGCTGGTCGCGCACCAGGTGCCGGAAGACCGGCTCGGCTATTCGCTGGGCTGGCTGTCGACCGGGCAGCTGGTGGGGTCGCTGGCCGGGCCGATCATCGGCGGCGGTCTCGCCGACCTTACCGGCAGCTACCGCATCCCGTTCTATTGCACCGCGGCGATGATCGTCGTGTCGCTGTTCCTCGTCATGTTCACCGTGCACGAGCAGTTCACCCGCCCGCCGAAAGACGCCGGCGGCCGGTCGATGGTGGCCGGATTGCTGGCGCTGGTCCGTTCGCCGACCCTGCTGGCGCTGTTTTTCGTGCTGCTGATGGCGCAGTTCGCGGTGCGAACGGTGCAGCCGGTGGTGACCTTGTACGTCAAGGAGATGGTCGGCGACCTGCCCAATGTCGCGACCCTGGCGGGGCTGGCGTTTTCGATCACCGGGGTCGGCAATGTGATCGCCGCGCCGTTTCTCGGCAATCGCAGCGACACGCTCGGCTATCGCCGGGTGCTGCTGATCTGCCTGGCGGGCGCGGCGCTGACGACGCTGCCGCAGGCGTTCACGACCAACTATTGGGTATTCACCGCCGAGCGCTTCGCGGTCGGGCTGTTCATCGGCGGCCTGTTGCCGGCGGCGAATGCGCTGGTCGGCCGGCTGGTGGCGCGCTCCGAGCGCGGCGCGGTCTATGGCATGACCTCGTCGGCGATGTTCATGGGCAATTCGCTGGGCCCGCTGCTCGGCGGGTTCATCGCCGCCGGCTTCGGACTCAGCTGGGTGTTCCTGCTGACCGCAGCCGTGATAGCGATCAACCTCGTCTGGGTCTATTACCGAGTTCCCGAATACCAGGGATTACATTAGGCCACTTTGGGTCACCCTTATCAGCGAAAAACTCCTTGTTTATCAGACTATTAACGGGTACATTGGCGATTGACAGTATACGTCTGCTTACCCCCGTTAACGGGCACACTTCGTTAGCCCGCGTTAGCCCAGAGGCTCCGGACATGCCAGCAGCCGCCCGTAAGATCGCGCTCACTGACCGCTCGATGAAGGCGTTTAAACCGGCCCCGTCTGGTGGTCGGTTGACGGTCTGGGACGCCCTGATGCCCGGCATGGCGATCCGCATCACCGACAAGGGCGCACGGTCATTTTACGCCGTAAAAAGGCGTGCGGGTGACCCGCAGCCGACCTGGGTGCTGCTGGGCCGTTACCCCCTGATGGGATTGGCGGGCGCTCGGGCGGCGGCCCGCGAGGCGCTGACCGCATTGATGGAGGGCAAACATCCTAAGTCGTTGGCCGAGGCAAAGAGGCAGGCTGAGAAGACGGCGGCACGTGAGGCCATCGCCAACACGTTCGGCGCGGTGGCCGAGGGCTACATTGCGAAATATCTCCCATCAATCAAATCGGCCAAGGTCTATGAGTCGCGCATCCGCCGCGAGTTGATCCCGGCCTTTGGCGCGAGGTCGATCACGACGATCAGCCGCCGGGACGTCCTGGAACTGTTAGAGGACGTGGCAGCTCGGTCGGGTAAAGGAGCGGCGGTCGGATTGTTGGCTGTATTGCGCCAACTGCTCGCCTGGGCGGTGGACCGCGACGTCATCGACGTGAACCCGGCGGCGGCGGTAAAGCCGCGCGCAATCGTCGGCAAAACGGACTCTCGTGACCGGCTGCTAAATGACGATGAGTTGGCGGCGGTGTGGCGGGCTATCCCGGCCGTCGGCGCGCCAATCGATGTTGTTTACAAGTTGTTGTTGCTGACCGGAGCGCGCAGGCAGGAGATCGCAGCCGCGCAGTGGGAGGATTTCGACGAGGCGGCGGCGACTCTGCTCGTCCCGCCCGAGCGTGCGAAAAATGGCGACGCCATGCTGATACCCCTTTCGCCCACGGCAGTTGAACTGATTTCGGAAACGCGACGGCTCAGCGGTCCGTACATATTCAGCACGACCGCGGGCCGCGCTCCAGTTCAAGCGTTTTCGCAGGCCAAACAGCGGCTCGACGCTGCGCTAGCCGCGCAAGGCACGACCATCGAACCGTTCGTCGCCCACGACTTTCGCAGAGCCCTTCGCTCAAACCTGTCGCGGTTGGGTGTGGCCCCTGTCGTCGCCGAGATGTGTTTGGGGCACAAGCAGCGCGGCATCGTTCAGGTCTACGACCGTTACGGTTACCTTTCGGAGAAGCGCGAGGCGCTCCTCCGGTGGGAGAAGCATTTGCTCGGGATCGTATCGCCCGCACCGGATTCGGGCGGCAAGATCGTCGCGCTGCCGTCGGCGAGGGTGAGGGCATGAGTAGGGCGGAGGCCATCTCGCAGATCGCGAATACGTTCAAGATCGACGACCGGCAAGGGTTGGAAAAGGCAATCGATAGCGCCTGGGACATTTGGTCAGATTTGGACAACTTGCCGGGAAAAAGCGCGCGGGGCTTTGCGCTGGGTCTCGACCGGGCGGCGAAATACCTAAAGAAAGCAATTGCACTGTTAGCTGACGACCCGGTGGACGGCGCAACCTGTGTGAACCGGTTTAATCTTGATCGACCTCACGTAGCCGATCTCCGTGATGCGGGTGGCAAGAAGGCCGATGAAATCGTCGGGCAGCTCCAGGAAATTGCGGACACCCTGCTTGCTGCAGATAAGGGAGGGCAGCCCCGAGACATCGCGGCGGCAGAGGCAGCGAGGGTGCTTGCGCGATATTGGATCGGCCTCGGGAGACCGTTCGCCGCGGGTCAATGGCATGGAGGACTTCCCCCAAAGTCAGGTGCTGCACATTTCATTTGGGAGGCGATGAAGGTCGTCGTAGAGGAGAAGTTTAACGCGGGCCACGGGTTGCAGCGGATTATCCGGGACATTCGCCCGTGACCTTGCCATAACCCCCCATAAAAGACCACGGCACTACTGGCAAGTATTCGTCCTAGTCTATTAGAGTATTACGATCTATAAACACCACTACCCAAGTTTACGGAGGTACTGGTGACAAACGCTGGACGCATTTTCGTCCCTTACCCAGAGCTTAAAAACCACGGCATCAAGTATACGCGCGTTCACTTGAACCGCTTGATCGCGCGCGGTCTCTTCCCCTCACCCGTGCAGCTGACACCGAACCGGATCGCGTGGATTCTCGGATCGCCCAGCGAAGCCGACCCCGACACGATTGAGGGCTGGAAAGCGACCCGACCGATGACGCGGGTGGCGGCATAACCGACAGAAAAACCGCGCCGAGGCGGGGAGGCCTGGCGCGGTGAAGTATTTCCCGAAATTGTGGCGGTGAACCACGCCCAAATATTACAGACTCATTGAGTTATGTAAAGTAAAAAATGGGTTAGGTTCCCGCCGCCAATTTAAAGGCGAGCGATATGGGATATATTAACAAGATAACGTCGAACGATCTAAGTCATTACTATTTTCCGGCGACCGCAGACGCGGATCTTAAACTGATTTGGGAGGTTGGCCCTCTACGCGTTCGAGAGGTCGACACCCTTCGGCTGATGCAGGTGCTGCATCGCCGCTGGCCGCCTGACCGAACTTTCCACGAGTATTGCATTAGTGTCGAGGCACCGTGGATTAAACCGCTGCGCGAGGCTCTGCACTTCATCAATCCGAAGGTCCGCCGTAGGGCGACCGCGTGTTTGTCGGACACGAACCTTCGCGACCTGCACCGCTGGCTTTTGTCCGTAGCCGGTCGCGACATCGGCGGGTTGCGGCTGCGACGCGGGGAGATTGGGTGGTGTTC